>CP073344.1:0-300000 GCA_024397875.1 Amphritea atlantica | reverse complement strand
TGGGTACCGATCCTGGCAACCCAGCCAACGGTACTGTCGTACCCATCGGGCTTGCAGGTCTTGGAAACGATATTCAGGGGTATAATGCGTTTGATATTACACAGGTACAGACAAGTTTTGTGAAGTTTGTTGATCGGGTAATGGGCGCCAGCCGGATGACCCTGATAGGCGAACTCGGCTGGACCCATGTTCACGATCTTGATGAAAGTGCAACCGCACTGAAATATGGTCGAAACGGGATCTTTGGCTATACACCAGGTGATACCGATGGCTTTGTAACTCAGAATTCTTTTGGTTATGTTGTCCGGGCCAATCTTACCTACCCGAGTGCATTTGCCGGAGTTAACTTAAAACCTGAAGTCAGTTTTAAACATGGTATTGAAGGCTATGGCCCCGAACCCGGCGCCTCATTTGGTGAAGGCGAAAAAGCGGCAACATTAAGCCTCACCGCCGACTATCTGAACCAGTATCAGGTTCAGCTGGGCTACACCAACTTCTTTGGGGGTGACTATAACGCAATCGATGACCGTGATTTTCTGTCACTCAGTGCATCGGTCTCTTTCTAAGAGTTAAGGATTACAGGAGAATTTATTATGACGTTTAAATCGACTGCCCTGCTCCTTGGCTCTGCCCTGGGATTAAGCTTAAGCATGCAAACAATGGCCGCGGTTTCAGAAGCCGAAGCTGCCAGGCTGGGTACAACCCTGACCCCGCTGGGCGCAGAGACGGCAGGCAACGCCGCCGGAACCATTCCAGCATGGGATGGCGGGTTGCCTGCCGGAGGGGAACGTTTTAAAGACCCCTATGCCGGTGAACAAGCACTCATCACCATTTCCGCCGCGAACGCTGCAGAATATCAGCAACACCTGACACCGGGTCAACTGGCGCTGTTTGCCAAATATCCGGACACCTTTCGGATGAATATCTACCCGACACACCGCAGCGCGTCACTGCCCCGCTCCCAGTATGACAATGCCCGGAAAAATGCGCTGCAGTCAGAACTGGTGGATAACGGTAACGGGTTAAGTGCGGATACCCTTGAGGGGATCCCCTTTCCGGTTCCTCAGAATGGTCTCGAGGTCATCTGGAACCATATGTCCCGTTACCGCGGTGGTGCACTTGAGCGTACCTTCGTACAGGTACCTGTGCATGAGAACGGCAACTTCGTTCCGGTGAAAATTACCGAGAAGATGTCCTGGCCCAGCTACCTCAAGGAGGGACGCACCGATCAGGATGATAATATTCTGTTCTACTTTGTTCAGGAGATTCAGGCACCCGCCCGACTGACCGGCAATGTGCTGCTGGTTCATGAAGCCCAGAATCAGATCGCCAAGCCACGTCAGGCATGGATTTACAATGCCGGGCAGCGCCGGGTTCGCCGGGCGCCACAGATCGCCTACGATGCTCCGGGCACGGCGTCTGATGGGCAGCGGACCTCTGACAATCTGGATATGTTTAATGGTGCGCCCGATCTGTACGACTGGAAACTTGCGGGCAAAGAGGAGATTTACATCCCTTACAACAGCTACAAGCTGGCTGACCGCAACCTGAAATACAGCGATATCCTGAAGAAGGGTCATATGAACCCGGACCACACGCGTTATGAGCTGCACCGGGTATGGAAGGTGGAAGCAACCCTGAAAGAGGGCGCGCGTCACATCTATGCCAAGCGTGTCTTCTATATTGATGAAGATACCTGGCAGGCGGCTATTGTCGACCACTATGATGGCCGGGGTCAGTTATGGCGCGTCGGTGAAGCTCATGAGATGCAGTATCTGGATGCTCAGGTTCCCTGGCTAACCGCTGAGGCACTCTATGACCTACAGTCTGGACGCTACCTGGTTGGCAGCCTGACCAATGAAGAGGGCGACGGGTTCGACTTTAAAGCCCGCTTTAAACACAGCGACTTTACGCCACAGGCGATCCGCCGAATGGGTATTCGCTAACCGATACCGCAATAAAAAAGAAGGCGCCTGAGGCGCCTTCTTTTTTATTGTTATTTTTTTGCGCAACGGTTAACCGTGACGATTGAGCGTCCGCGCCTGCACTGCGGCAGTGGTTCTTGCCCCCTGCTGCCAGGCTGCCAGCGCCTCTTCACAGCCACTGCACACGCCGACATTCAGTTCCCGGTCAACAATGATCCAGGTACATTTGCCATAATCGGTATCACAGCTGTGATGATCATCACAGCCGCAGCCGATACAATGGGCCAGCACCAACTGACTTTGCTTCATGAATTTCTCCCACTTTTTTGTTTTTATCCTTACTGCAGGCAGGTAATAATAGAGCAAACGGCCTCGGCTTTCCGTTCAACTAAGTAGTTAGTTTAGATGAAAAAGAATCAACTAATGAGAAAATAGTTGAACAGGTTTACACTTCAGCCGCCAAAGCATGACCCAGATCAACTTCTGTTTTGCGGCGCAGCAATCATTGCCGCCACCTGTCGCAGCTGATTGCCTATCACGGTGACGGAAAACCATTCAGAGAGCACTGTGTTAGAGATAACTTTTTGAGTACGATTACGGGAACTAAATATGCTGGGAACTGAAATCGCCCGCAATTTTGATGAATATGGCCCCATCTACGTCTACGATGATGGTCCCTATCGCTACATGAGTTTCGGTTCCGGCGGTGAACAGAGCCGCATTGATCGCAGCCGCCCGGAATACCCCGTCTATCAATACCTACAAGCGATGCTGCTGGGATTGTTATACCAGCCTGATCCACAGCGGGCACTGATGCTTGGCCTGGGGGGCGGGTCACTGGTGCATGCGCTGCTGAGTTATTCCACCAGCTTACAGATCTGTGTTGCTGAACTCAGACCGCAGGTGCGGGCGATCGCCAGCGAATATTTTCTGTTGCCGGAAACCAGCCGCCTGACTATTACCATCAGCGATGCCCTGGAATACCTTCGCCAGGAGACCACGCCCAGCGACCTGATTTTTACCGATCTGTTCAGTGATAGCGGCATGCAGCATCAGCAGTTGCAGAAAGAGTATCTTGAGCAGTGCTACCGCCTGCTGAGTGATCAGGGTGTCCTGGTGTTGAACCTGTGGGATGAGGGTTATGGATACCATCCACTGGCTGACCAGCAACTGTCAGACCTGTTCGGCGATAACTGGCTCTGCTGCACCGTCGACAGTGGCAACCTGATCGCGTTTGCCTTTAAAAGCGGCAAACCGGAATCGAACCCCAGAGCCCTGCTGAACAGAGCAAAAAAACTGGAAAAGCAGCTGGGATTCCCGGCCCGCAAACTCCTCAACCGGCTACGTGAAATCTGAGCAGAGCAGGGTTAAAAAGAAATCCGCACTAAGGGTTAATTTCCCAGCGTAATACTGGGATAATCTGCGACTATACTATGTGTTATTCCCGTTATTTCCCAAAGCGAGAGATTCAGACATGCCTCTGCTAGATAGCTTTACTGTTGACCACACCCGCATGAATGCACCGGCGGTTCGTGTTGCGAAAAAAATGACAACACCCGGTGGCGATACCATCACTGTATTTGATCTGCGCTTCTGTCGCCCGAATGAAGAGATTCTCAGTGAAAAAGGGATTCATACTCTGGAACACCTGTTCGCCGGTTTCATGCGCGACCACCTGAATGGCAACGGCGTTGAGATTATCGATATCTCCCCTATGGGTTGCCGTACCGGTTTCTATATGAGCCTGATCGGCACACCACAGGAACAGAGTGTGGCTGGCGCCTGGCTGGAATCAATGGATGATGTGCTGAAGGTTGAGCAGCAAAACCAGATTCCTGAGCTGAACGAGTATCAGTGCGGCACTTACAATATGCACTCACTGGATGAGGCCAAAGCGATCGCTGAAAATATCCGTCAGCGGGGCGTTGGTGTTAACAGCAATGATGAGCTGAAACTTGACCCTGAATTCCTGCAATCTCACTCCTGATAGCGCAGACTTCTGATTCAGAAACGGAGCCGGGCTAAACTTAGTAAGGCTCCGTTTTTTATTTTTTAAGAGGCTAAAAATCCCATGGCAATGATCGGCCGGCTCAACAATCTGGAAGTCACCAAACAAGTTAAATTCGGCGTTTATCTTGATGGAGAAGAGCTGGGAGAAATTCTTCTGCCTCAGCGTTATGTCCCTGAAAACACTCAGCCAGGTGACCGGCTGGAGGTGTTTATCTATCGTGACTCTGAAGATCTGCTGATCGCCACCACCGAAACGCCAAAAGCACAGATCGGCGAGTTTGCCTGCCTTAAGGTTGTTGACCTGAATCGTACCGGTGCTTTTTTTGACTGGGGACTGCCGAAAGATCTGCTGGTGCCCTTCAGTGAGCAGAAGAAAACTGTCGAGAAAGGTCAGGAACAGATCGTCTACCTCTATCTGGATCAGGAAACCGACAGGATTGCCGGTTCCACCAAGCTGAATAAGTTTCTCGATAACTATCCCCACAGCTATGAGAAGGGCCAGCAGGTTGATCTGATGATCGAGGAGCATACCCATATCGGGTATAAAGCGATCATCAATGGTCAGCACTGGGGAGTCATCTATGATGATGACGTGTTTAAGCCGGTGCGTTATGGCCAGCGAATGAAGGGCTTTATCAAGCTGGTCCGTCCGGACGGCAAGATCAATCTGAGCCTGCAGCAACTGGGATATGGCAAAACCGATGATCTGGGTAAGCGCATCATACACCTGCTGGAAGAGCATGACGGTTATATTGCGGCCAATGATAAAACCTCACCGGAAACCATCAAACGTCTGTTCAGCTGCAGTAAGAAAGCCTTCAAACTGTCGATCGGCCGGCTCTATAAAGAGCGCAAAATTGCGATTGAAGCGGATGGAATCCGGTTGCTGACAAAATAAGCGCCCTCCCAGAGCCTTTCACCTTATCGTTACAAAATACAGGAAAACCCTGATAAGATAGCCTCCCCTTATCCGAGGAATAGCGCTATGACACAGGCCCTGATAATTGCCGCAGCAAAAACCGTCGACGACAGTGGCTCCCTGAAGCACTGTCTGGATCTGGAAGCATCCCTGCATCAGCAGGGGGCCCGCTTAACCGAGCTGGTCATAGACCCCCTCAGCACCCCCTGGCACAGCCCGCTGGAAACACATCACTATCGCAGCGGCTGCGGTCCGATTGAAGCACTGGCCGATGCCCGACAGCTGATTCTCAATGGCAAGACCGATGCCGTCGTGATCAGCGGTAAAGATATGTTACGCAGCGGCTATGAACGCCAGCAACGTCTCGACCTGATGGCGATCTATGGCGACGACTATCCCCTGACCACCGCCTATAACGAACTGGCGGAACAGTTTATCCACCGCCACGGTGCCGATGCGCAACTGTTTCAGCAACTGGCCCACCATCTGTTTGAAAACTATAAGTGCAGTTATCGCAACGTGGTGTCAGACCGCTTATCAGCCGAACAACTACCCGATGAGCGCTGGTACAACCATATTACCCCACTCTTCAGAGGTGTTGATTGCGCTAATCCACTAATAGATTTCTCCGGTCGTTTACTGCTCAGTAGTACCGAAACGGCCCGACAGTTACCGGTTACCAGCCGGGAATGCCTTGAGGTTGCCGGTGTCGGGCTGGGTTTCCTGCCCAGCGATGGCCAGCAACATGTGGAAGATATTGTCAGCTACGACCATCTTGAAACCGCCTACCGGGCAGCCTGTGAACAAGCGGATACCGATTTTGCCCTGGCATTTCGTAACGGTGATGCCCTGCTGGAGGTTTACACCTGCTACCCGGTGGTGCCAATCGCCTTTCTGCTGACCAGTGGACTGGTTGATCTGCTGGAACAGGTGCCCGCCTTCCTTGAACAACACCTGATAACCATTACCGGAGGGATGAACCTGGCAAAGGGCCCATGGAACAACCCCGCCCTCAATAGTCTGATCGAAATGCACCAGCAACTGACTGCCAGCCCGGCTCACCATGTTGGCGCAGTCCATGGCAATGGTGGACTGGGTTATAAACAGGGGGTGGCTATTCTGAAGCAGTGCGGGTGACAACCAGCGTGTGTACAACTGCCCTGAATCGCCGAATCAAGATGCCTGAAAAGTTACCCACAATATCTGTGCATAACCTCTGGGGAAAACTATGCATAACCAAAGAAAGGGGTCATCATAGCCCGTCACGCGGGGATCTCATAAACCTGGACAGATTCTATTCAACCCCTTTCCCGGTCGCCGTTTCTATCACCTGATCCAGTTCTATATCGGCACAGGCATAAAGCAGACAATCACTCAGGGCGATCGCAGGATTGGTGGTAATCATAAAGAGTTTCTGTTGCTGCGCAGAGTACAGCCCCGATGCCCGGTTAAGAAAGAAGTGTGGTAACACATCACCACCGGTAGCACTTTGTACCCGGAACACCGACATTCCCCGCGGTCCGAGCCAGCCCAGACGGGTCAGCGCCGGGATCGTGCCAAAATTAAATTTTTCCACATCGAAAGGGACGGTCAGATCAGCACCGGGCACCGGCTGAGCGGCAAACGCGATCCGGCATCCCGGTAACAACTGTAGCCTTACCGCATCTTTGTACAGATCCATAATCAATCCGGGCTCAGGCCGCAACACCTGTTCGTTAAACAGGTATCGCTGTAACCCTTCCCAGGCCACCTGATCAGATTCCGGTTGTGCTGCACCACCACACTCAATGGTGACCACCGGTAACCGCTCGCTGCTGTGCTCCATCAGGGCGCCTAAGCGCAGCTCAGTCACAATCATACGCCGGGTAAACAGTGCGATCAGTGCTTCATGCTCCGGGCTTTCATAGGTCACCACGCCAAATGAGGGGCTCATACCCGAGGTGTTATGAATATCCAGCAGCGCTTCAGGCTGATAGTGCTCCAGCAGTTCTAAAAAGTGTCGGGCAACATGCCCCGGATGATCATCAAACGGAGGGTTAAAACAGCGGTTCATATCCCGCTGTCCCGGAATCTGACGGTGACAAAAAAGAGTCTCATGCAAGGCCGTTTGTACTGAAGCGATCAGACAGATCAGCTTAACCGCGGGCCGTTCGCCGGTGCGCAGCCATTTAAGCAGCGCTTTAACTCCCGAAGGCTCATTGCCATGCAACAGGGTGGCCACAGCCCGACAGCGACTGTTATCCCGGCCATCCACAACGATCAGGGTGGGGCCGCCCAGGTGCCGGAGAAACTCACCCACCTCCTGCGATAGTGAAGTGGGATCAGGGTTGTGAATAAACTGTATCGGGTGGGACTGTCGCACCATCATATATCCTCCCATTCGGCCACCGGACGATTATTGCCACAGTGATCGATGTAGTGTTCCAGCATACAGCGCAACGCCCGTCGCCTGGCCTGCGAACGGGATAACCGCTCAAACTGGCGCAATTGCCAGCAGGCGCCATTGGTTTTCGCCTGCAGGCGCTGACGGATAATGCCCAGATAGTAATCCACCTCCGCCGGATGGATTCCCGCCCCCAGCAGACCTTTACGTGCAATCGGCAACAGATCGGTCACGATATCCACAACCGGAAGCCGGGTTAACTGCTCGCGGGGGCCGTTCGGCCACATCAGTTGTGCCCCCATGCCAAACCGGGCAGCCTGATAGAAATTATATTCCAGGGTTTTAAAGGGCAACGCCGGAATGATCTCCTCAATACGTGGACGCAGCCCTTCAGCCAGCCCGATAATCAAGGCTGCATTTGCCATCATATCGCAGGGGCTGGGTCCCGCCGGTAATGAACGGATCTCAATACGCAGATGACCGCCATCGACCGGATCATACACCGGGCGATTCCAGGGCCATACGGTACCCTGGTGCAGTGTCAGTTCGAACAGAGAGAGATTGTCTCCCGCCCGACCGGTACCGCCTTGTTTTTGTTCACACACCGGCAGGATCGGCTTATGCAGGTATACTGTTTCTGCAAACAACTCATGCACTCCATGCCTGACCCAGCCATGACCAAAGCTGACTCGCTCCGCCTCTCCGGTTTGCACCGAACAGTTACCGCTGCCATCAATCGCCTGTTTAAACAATGGGATACGGGTCTCATGCCAGAGCCGGTTGCCCAGCAGAAACGGCGAGTTTGCCGAGATCGCCAGCACCAGAGGGGTCACCAGCTGTATCGCATTATAGCTGTCAGCAAACAGCCCGGGAGTGACGCGATAATGCATCTGCAGTGATGTATTGGCGCCCTCCAGGGTGACATCAGACGCACGCAGCGAGATCGGATCTTCGCCATCAATGCGGATTGCTACCGTCTTACCGCGGATCTCAGCCAGCGCCCGGGTGAGTACGTGGTAACGTGACAGATCGGTCATCGCGTGTAAGCCAAAGTCTTTACGCTGCAGTGTCGGCAGGATGCCAATCGGTAATATCCGGCCGTCATGGGGCTCGATCAGAGTATTGAGCCGCGCCAATACCCTGCGGATTTCAGACTCGATGGCGGCAAAAGGCCGTCCCGCCATCGCCACCGGGGTCAGGTTGTATTCAAGATTGTAGCGGTTCAGCTCCAGCGTCAGCTGCGGGTCCCCCAACTGCGTCTGTACCTCGTTGTTCACCAGTAGTGGCCGACCCAGCTTATCAACGATATAAAGTTCAAGCTCGGCTCCCAGCGTAGTGGCTCCCAATCCGAAGCCTGGCTGCTGCAGCAACTGAGCAAGCTCATCCAGATTACCAAACAACTTACGGGTGAAGCGCTCATAGTCCTGCCGGGTAAATTCAGACTTCTTAATCTCCAGTCCCATTATCAGATCCATTTCGGGTAGCACCGTTACACTCAGTTAAGACGCAGCGCCGTTATTCTTCAATGTTAATAAGTGATCAGGATCAGTTTTTATCCCCGGTTTCTGTGGATATCCTATGGGAAAACCTTTGCATAGCCACTTATAAACCCACTCAACGCCTGTAGACGCAGGATATTCCGGAGCGGATCAGTTTATAAACAATAAACCAACAAAATAGTTATTGATAGTCATTATCATTTGCATTACCATCAATCCTGCTCGTAAGCACTGACAGATTGCTCTCACCTCACCGGTAATCTGCCGCAGGTGGAGGGGCTGATTTGGCCAGCTCCCCCACCTTGCTTACGGGTTGTGATATACAGTTAAGTACCGTTTTTTAAGGTGTGGGCTGGCTTTTCAGCTCTCACCCGGGTCCTTGCTGGTACTATCAGGCTCTTGTTAATATTGACCGGGTGCACGCACCCGGTATTTTTTTCTTATCTCCGGCCATTTATTCGCTAATATATAGCAAACTTTTTAACAGGCCGAGCACCGATGCAACAGGACCCCACCCCCGCAAGTAAACACCTGATCTTTCTCGGAGGAGGACACGCTCACGCTATCGCTCTGCTCATGATGGCGATGAATAAGCCGTCAGGGGTTCGTATTACGCTGATCTCGAATCAGGTGCAGACGCCCTATTCCGGTATGCTGCCTGGCTTGATTGCCGGACATTACAGTTTCGATCAGGTACATATCGACCTGGGCCGATTCTGTCGTTATGCCGGCATCGACTTTATTGAAGACTCAGTGATTGGAATCGATCCGGTCAACCGCACGGTACAGTGTCTCAATCATCCGGATTTCAGTTACGACCTGCTGAGTATCGACACCGGCTCAACACCAGACCTGACAACCATTCCCGGAGCGACCGAGTTCACCACCGGTGTTAAGCCGGTTAAACCGTTGCTGGATTACTGGGAATCCTTGCAGGACCGTGTCATGCAGGGTGATGATCTTCAGGACATCCACATCGGCACGGTCGGCGGAGGCGCCAGTGCTGTCGAAGTGATGCTGGCGATGCAGTACAAACTGCACAAGATGCTCAGTAAAGAGCAGCGACGCACCAGCCATCTGCACTTCCATATCATTTGCGGACCACAGCAGATTCTGACGGGTCATAATACTCGGGTAAAGAATCGCTACCTGAGGGTGCTGAAACAACGCAATATTCAACTACATACAAACTTCCGGGTCGCTCAGGTCAAACAGGGACGGGTGATCGGTGAGTCCGGAGACGTTATCGAACTGGATGAGATTATCTGGGCAACCTCTGCCACCGGTGCCCAATGGCCAGCCCGGGCCGGACTTGAATGCTCGGAAAACGGATGCATCCGGGTCAATGACTATCTGCAATCACGTTCCCATCCAGAGATTTTTGCCGCCGGTGATATAGCCGATATGGTTAACTATCCGCGGCCCAAAGCCGGGGTCTTTGCTGTGCGCCAGGGAGCACCGCTATTACGCAACCTGCAGGCGGCTCTGGTGGGGAAGACACTGACCCGCTTCAAGCCGCAAAAACAGTTTCTCAGCCTTATCAGCACTGGTGATCGCTATGCGGTCGCCTCCCGCGGGCCGTTCAGTTTTGCCGGTGCCTGGGTGTGGCGCTGGAAAGACAGTATTGATCAGAAGTTCATGCGTCGTTTCAGTGATCTGACCCAGTTGCCCGATCAGGTACCCGGTACGCAGCTGAAAATTGAGAACCCGGATATGCGCTGCGGGGGTTGCGGTGCAAAAGTGGGCCACAGTATTCTCAACCGGGTACTGAAACAACTTCCTCCACCGCCCAACGAGATTGAGATCGGCCTTAACCGTCCCGACGATGCCGCCGTCATAGAGGTGCCTCAGGGCAAACTACTGGTGCAGTCCGTCGATAGTTTCCGTCAGTTGGTCAACGATGATTTTCTGTTTGGCCAGATTGCGGCAAACCATGCCCTGGGGGATATTTTCGCCATGGGCGCAATCCCTCACAGTGCACAGGCCATTGTCAGCCTGCCCCATGCCAGCGATGAGATTATCGAGCAGCGGCTCCGTCACCTGTTACTCGGAGCCAGTAAGGTTTTTACGGAGTGCGCTATCAGTCTGATCGGTGGCCACACATCAGAAGGCTCTGAGCTGACACTGGGATTCACCATCAATGGTCTGGCAGACCGTCAACAGTTGCTCACCAAGCAAGGACTGCAACCGGGAGACCGCTTAATTATCACCAAACCCCTGGGCACGGGCACGCTGTTTGCCAGTGATATGCGCAGCCAGGCTCAGGGCCGCTGGATAAGTCAGGCACTGCAACATATGCTGCAGTCCAATTACCAGGCCAGCAGAATTCTCACCGAGGCCGGGGCTCATGCCTGTACCGACATCACTGGTTTTGGTCTGCTGGGGCACCTGCATGAGATGCTCGATGGATCCGGTCTTGGAGCACGTCTGTGGCTGGAAAAACTACCCGTTATGGAGGGCGCACTGCCCTGCCTCCGGGCAGGGCTTTTCAGTTCTTTGCATCCTCAGAACCGGAAGTTTGAACATACCATTGATAATCTGGATGAGTTCAGCAGTGATAGCGTCACCGAGCTCCTATTTGACCCGCAAACCGCGGGCGGACTACTGGCAGCGGTCAGTTCAGATCAGGCGGACGCGGTGATTGCCGAACTGCAGGCGGCAGGCTATACAACAGCCTGCGCTATCGGCAGTGTCCGACAGGAGAGTAACGACGCGGTGTCGTTGATGTAAGCAGCCAGAAAAAATCGGGGTTATTCCTGACAGAATAACTCCGTCAAAAATAGTCGCTGACAGACTCCAGCTTCAGTGCCGTGATGTAACGCAGAATCACCTCGCGATCATCCGTAAAAGCCAGACCTGCATGCTGCTCGGCCACGAACAGAGACATAACCCTGGAATCCACTTCGGAGGGTTCATCATCGAAAGGCAGCTGCAGTTTCAAAGTACAGGCCAACTGTTCGCTGCGAGCCTGCTGAAGCAACTCCGGATCCTGCTCCGCAGTCAGCTTCAACAAACCGCCGCCGGTACTGAAATTGACCATAATCCCGCTGATACTGTTTTCCCCGATCAGCAGCTCCGCCGGAATCGTACAGGGATAACGTGGCTCCTTACGCAGTAAACGCGATTGAATCTTTTTAGGATAGGTTGTCATCAGTAATCGGCCCCCCAGCAGGAACAGATCGACAACTTCAGTTTCAAAAGCGTAGACCCGGCCATGGGAGATCATCCTCATCACCAGCTTTCGTTTACTGGGAAAAGTATCTCTGTAGGTCAGCTCATCGGTGGCCATATCACTTTGTTTCAGTTGTGAAACCGCCGGTAACCGGCTGATCACGACCCTGCCATCAATACCAAAGAAGCGGGAAATATATTTAAAAGCACCGCTTTCATCACTGACCTGTATAACACACCCCTGCTCAACTGGGGGAAGTTCATCCAGAATGACACTTTCATTTGTAGCTGGCATCAACACCCCATTATTTCAGCATTTATTCATCAAGAAATACTACAGCCCCTTACGGGGGTCAAAGCAAACATCACCATTATGGCATTTTCAGGTTGATTTCATGGCCCGGAGGTAAAGTTAGCCCATTCAGTGATATTTGTGGAGAGGTAAGCAATGAAAACCAAGATAGCCGTGTTTTTAGCAGCCTTGACGGGCATAACCGTGCTGAGCGTGACCGCCAGCCCGGAGACAGTGGTGCGCGCGGATCTTCAGCAACAGGGACTTAAAGTCGCTACCTTTGCCGGAGGATGCTTCTGGTGTACCGAAGCGGGCTTTGAAAAACTTCCCGGCGTCAGGGAAGCGGTTTCAGGTTACGCCGGTGGTCAGAAGGCTGATCCGACCTATCAAGAGGTCTCTTCAGGCAGCACCGGTCATACCGAATCAGTACAGGTTTACTATGACCCCGAAGTCATTACCTACGCGGGTTTACTCCAGTCCCTCTGGCGGCAGATGGATCCGACCGATGGCAAAGGCTCATTTGTTGACCGGGGTAATCAGTACCGTCCTGCCGTGTTCTACCACAACGAACAGCAGCATCTGATCGCACAACAATCGATGGCTGAGCTGGCAGCCTCCGGACGCTATAGCAAACCATTAGCAACGGAACTGACAAAGCTGACCCGGTTTTACCCCGCTGAGGATTACCATCAGGATTACTACAAACGGAATCCCCTGAGGTATAAATACTACCGTTTTAGATCAGGCCGCGACCAGTATCTGGAAAAAACCTGGGGCGATGACCTGCACCCGGACTTCACCCAATTCGGCCGTGGCCAGCAACAGGCCGCCACCAGCAAGATGGTCAGCAGCCAGGAAACAGGCACAACAAACCGTTACAGTCAGTTCAAAAAACCTTCCGAGCAACAGCTGCGCAGTCAATTGACCGAACTGCAATATGAGGTCACTCAGGAAGATGCCACCGAGCGAGCCTTTCAGAATGAGTACTGGGATGAAAAGCGGCAGGGAATCTACGTAGATATTGTTAGCGGAGAGCCGCTGTTTTCGTCTAAGGATAAGTTTAAGTCCGGTACCGGATGGCCGAGCTTTACCCGGCCAATTAACCACTCAGCGGTTTCCGAGCATACCGACACCAAGTTCTTCATAACCCGGACAGAGGTGCGCAGTCAGTATGCTGATTCCCACCTGGGGCACCTGTTCAGCGATGGTCCGCAACCCACCGGGCTGCGTTACTGTATCAACTCGGCAGCTCTGCGTTTTATTCCCCGGGAGGAGATGGCGACCGAGGGATATGGCGAACTGCTCAGTCTGTTTAGTGAGTAAAGGTATGCATACCGCTCAGACAGTGAACGTCTCAGCTGAGTGATTCATGAAAATAGGATAAACTGCTGTAAAGATCCTCCACAGGAGCAGCAGTTTGTCCCACTTGCAACGCTATACCCCGGCTTATCTGCCAGCACTGGCGCTGGTATTAACGACACTGCTGCTCATTTCCGGTCCGGTGGCCGCGATACAACTGACCGATCCCCGTTCCGCTGCCGTCTACATCCTTAAGCTTCGGCCGTTAATCAACGCCTGCCGGAAACATGCCGATGCCAGCAGCTCCTTATCTGCAGTCTGGAGCAGCCCTCCCTGTCAGCAGCTGTTGGACGAAGAACCCCGGTTTACAACGGCCTGGCAACTGCTACTGCCAGACGGCAAGATCAGCGCCCTCGCCGAGATTCCCGCTCCATTGCGTAAACCCACCATCGATACCTATTCTGAATATAAACAACTGGCGGAGCGGATCGCCCGCTTAAGCCGCTGAAGCAATTTAATTCAAAATTAATTGTTCAGTCAGTTCGTCTGCCTTAGCCTGAATAAACCATTAAATCAGATAGATAGCAGGGATCATTTTTTTGTCTGAAAAAAAACAAAATTTCAAGTCTTACCTTTGCCGCGTTGATCTCTATAATACGCCCTCTTTTTGCCAGCGGTACCGGGTAACATCTTGATTATTTTCACCATCACCAACACAGTTTCAAAACAAGTTTATGTCGGTTCAACACGAAACGATATCGATACTCACTGGGAAACGCTGCTGATCGCGGCGGAGTCCGGGGTTGAGGCCGAGCTTTATAATGATATTCGTACCGCCGGAGCGCACAGCTTCGCACTCAGCGAGTATGGCTTTGCTGACAACCTCAGTGAAGCCCGTGAGCTCACTGCGGATGCACTGGAAACGTTCAACGGTAAAAGCCTGCAGGGACTGATCACAAAACCTAAACCCAGCAAAGTACACCGCCAAAGCGCTGAAGAACGCAAAGCGGCGCTTGCCCTGCTGGAAGAGGCTGAACAGAAAGCACTGCTGAAAAATGAAGTCGCTAAACCAGCGGGCGAGGTCGACCTGAAGCTGCTGGCTCAACAGCGGGACGCAGAGCTTGAAGCTCGCATCGCGCGGGAGCGACAGGAAACCATGGCGATGAACAAAGTGCTTGCCGCAATGGACTCTCGTAAACGCGGCAATTCGTCTAAAGCAAAAGCTAAAACCGCCGCCGTCAAACCCACCGCCAGCACCGTGGCCCCTAAGCTTGCTATTGGCAAGGTAGCCTCAGCAAAGCAGGAAAAGCTGATTCGGGAAAAGATTGCCCTGGAAAAAGAAGCCCGGGAGACGGGTAAACTTTCGCGGCAAAAAGCGGAAGCTCAGGAAATGGCGGCAGTGATGGCACGTATTGATGCCCGGGCTCAGGGAATGCGTAAAACCGCCCCCAAAGCCAAACCGAAATCAGCCATGCGTAGCAGCCTCACACTGTCACCTAAAAAGCCTGCAGAAGCCCTGAAAGAGACCCGTCTTGAGCTGGACCGGGACACGGTAAAAAGTGCCGAGATTACCCTGATGCAGCAGGAGAAATCCCGCGTGACTGCGGGTATCTCACTGGCGAAAAAACACACCACCCCGGCCCGTGTAAATGCGCATCCCGGTCTGAATAAAGAGCAGAAGATAGCCCATACCATCGCTCGCTACCGTAATACCGCTGAGCCAGCGGTTAACAAGACCGGACATGGTAAGCAGGAGCTGATCAGCACGCTTCAGGCAAGACTGGCCCAACGCAACAGCTAACGGGCTGGCACACGAATTCAGTTCCCGGAATCGATCAGCGATGACGGGAACTGTTCAGCCAGATCGCTAAAAAACAACCGGAAACCGGCTTCAAACCGGGGATAATGAAGCGCCAGCTCCTCTCCTACGCCATCAAATTCATTGTTAACCCTTATCCGGGCCGCGATTCTGTCCAGCGCATAGCTAACCCCTTCCAGGCTTTCATAACTGCCAAACCAGTCCGACTCTACTATCCGGCGGGTCACCTGCTGCATCCGCTGCGGCATCAGCGGTTGTCCAGCTATCAGATCGTCGTACAGACCCTCGACGACCTGCACCCTGGAGTGCACACCGAACTGATGCCAGTGATTCAGTAGATAGTGATCAAACAGAACATCCAGTGCGATACCGGCAAACCGGCGCCGCCGCTCGCTGAAAAGACGTTTCATCTGCCGCACCTCAGGGTGCTGATCGGTAAACTGATCGATGCGGCGATGATTGATCAGCCCCTGCAGCACCTCAGCCGACAGAGAGTCCTGATCGACACCACGGGCAAAGTCTCCCAGCAGATTGCCTACCCGGGACTCAACCGTCGGTTCAGCCAACACCAGATGCGCGAAAAAATTCAAATAAAAAACCCCGGATCATGTAACACCTGGTTACAGTATCCGGGGTTTTATTATCCGCGGCAAGCGAGGTGCGATTGTTACTAGTTCAGTCGCTCAAACACGGTAGCAATACCCTGCCCCATACCGATACACATGGTTGCCAGCCCCAGAGTGCCATTATTCTGCTCCATCACATTCAGCAGGGTGGTCGAGATCCTTGTGCCGGAACAGCCCAGAGGATGACCCAGCGCTATCGCCCCGCCATTGAGATTGACCCGCTCCTCCATCTGATCCATCAGTTTAAGGTTCTTTAATACCGCCAGCCCCTGAGCCGCAAAGGCTTCGTTCAGCTCAACGTAATCGATATCTTCGATACGCAGTCCCGCCCGTTTCAGCGCCTTCTGGGTTGCCGGTACCGGACCATACCCCATGATGGAAGGATCGCAGCCGGCCACCGCCATCGAACGGATCTTCGCCCGGGGCTTCAGACCCAACGCCTGAGCGCGGGCCGCTGACATCATCAGCATCGCCGAAGCACCATCAGAGAAAGCCGAGGAGGTGCCAGCCGTGACCGTACCAACTTTAGGGACAAATACCGGCTTCAGCGTTGCCAGGGTTTCCGCCGTCGTTTCCGGGCGGATAACTTCATCCTGCTCAAGCAGGGATTTGAAACCGTTTTCGTCATGCCCCTCAACCGGCACAATCTCATTATCAAAACGGCCTTCCCGACGGGCTTCATCGGCGAGCCGGTGGGAGCGGGCACCAAAGGCGTCCTGCTCTTCACGACTGATCATATTCATCCGCCCCAGCATCTCTGCGGTCAGCCCCATCATCATCGCTGCCTTGGCCACCTGCTTACTCATCTGCGGATTGATATCGATACCATGGAGAATATCCAGATGCCCCATATGCTCAACACCGCCAACCATAAACAGATCACCGTTGCCGCTGATGATCGCCTGAGCCGCCGTATGCAGTGCAGCCATAGAAGAACCACACAAACGGTTGACGGTCTGGGCCGCTACACTGTGGGGTAATCCGGCCAGCACTGCGGCGTTGCGACCAATATTAAAGCCCTGTTCTTTGGTCTGGTTTACACAGCCCCAGATCACATCCTCAATCTCGGCAGGGTTAACACCGGGATTACGTTCCAGCAAACCGTTCATTACCCGGGCAGACAGTTCTTCAGCACGAACATTCCGGAAGGAACCGCCTTTGGACTTCCCCATCGGGGTACGTACCGCATCGACGATGACTACATCATTTGGATTCAGACTCATCTTCGATTCCTCCTTAATTAACGTGCTTATTTGAGTGAGAGTTCAGGTATGTTGTGCCACTGGCAGCCATCTGTTGCATCTTTCCGGTTGGCTGGTATAGCGGCCCCAGATCAGCATACTTAGCCGCCATCTCGCAGAACGCCGCCAGCCCCATCTCATCCAGATAGTGGAAGACACCGCCCCGGAAAGGGGGGAAACCGATACCGTAGATCAACGCCATATCCGCCTCTGCCGGTGAAGCGACAACCCCTTCCTCCAGACAACGAACCGTTTCAATACACAGCGGGATCATCATCCGCTCAATAATCTCCTGCTCTTCAAACGTTCTCGCGCTGCCCACCGTGCCTTTCAGCAACTGATCGACCTCATCATCGACAAACTTGACAGGCTTGCCCCTGCGATCCAGTTCGTAGTGGTAAAAACCCTGGCTGTTTTTCTGACCAAACCGTTCCAGCGAGTACATCCGGTCAATCACCGACTCACCTTCATGAGACATCCGTTCCGGAAAGCCTGCAGCCATCACCTGATCGGCATGGTGAGCCGTATCAATACCCACCACATCCAGCAGATAAGCCGGACCCATTGGCCAGCCAAACCGCTCCATGACTGTGTCCACCTGCCGGAAATCAGCGCCATCGCGCAGCAAACCATTAAAACCGCCAAAGTAGGGAAACAGCACCCGGTTGACCAGGAATCCCGGGCAGTCATTCACTACGATCGGCGTTTTTCCCATCGCCGTGGCATAAGCGACGGTACGGGCGACCGTTGCTTCTGAAGTCTTCTCACCCCGGATCACCTCTACCAGCGGCATCATATGTACCGGATTGAAGAAGTGCATACCGCAGAAATTTTCCGGACGCTTGAGTGATTTGGCTAACTCAGTGATTGAGATGGTAGAAGTGTTGGACGCCAGCACCGCATCGTCGGCAATATGCTGTTCCGTTTCCGCCAACACCATCCCCTTAACTTTCGGATTTTCAACCACCGCTTCAACCACCAGATCGACAGTGCCGAAGTCACCATAGCTGAGGGTTGGCCGGATCCGGTTGATGGTCGTTGCCATTTTAACGGCGTCAATCCGGCCCCGTTTCAGCTGACCCCCGAGCAGTTTGTTGGCTTCATCAAGACCCAGCTGGATAGCGGTCTCGTTGATATCCTTCATCAGGATCGGTACGCCTTTCGAGGCGGACTGATAGGCAACCCCGCCCCCCATAATACCGGCACCCAGAACCGCCGCCTGAGTAACTTTTTCCGCCTTCGACTCATAGCCACGGCTGACCTTTTTGACATACTGGTCCTTCATGAACAGGCCCACCAGCGCTTTCACCACAGGACCCGAGGCCAGTTTAGCAACCCCCTGCACCTCAGCCCGAATCGCTTGTTCACGATCCAGGCCGCAGGACTTCTGAATCGTCTTCACCGCCTGTAACGGAGCGGGATAGTGGGGTCCCGCTTTGGCACCAATCATCCCTTTGGCCGTTTCGAAAGCCATCATCTGCTCAATCTGATTCAGCTTCACCGGGCTCTGCTTTTCACTGCGGCGGGCAGCATAATCAAATTTACCTTCGGCACACTGGCGCAGCAGATCAATCGCCGCCTCACGCACCCTGTCCTGCGCCACGACGGCATCGACGGCACCATCTTTCAGTGCGGCATCGGCGCGTTTCTCGGCACCGGTACAGATCCATTCATTGGCATTATCAATGCCGATAAGACGGGGCAGACGCACAATACCACCCCAGCCAGGGTTGATCCCCAGCTTCACTTCCGGCAGACCCACTTTAGCCTTCTCACCCAACACTCGATAGTCAGTGGCGAGACACAGCTCAAACCCACCACCCAGCGCCAGACCATTGATCGCCACTACTGTAGGGCAAGGCAGATCCTCCACCGCATTGAAAATGGCATGGGTTTCCAGCAGCTTTTCAATCAGCCCTGCTTCACCCTGTTCAAACAGTGAACTGAACTCTGTAATATCAGCCCCGACAATAAAACTCTCTTTGGCACTGCTGAACAGTACCCCTTTAATACCTTCGACCGCACCCAGCCGGGCTACCGCATCTTTCAGCTCCCCAAGGGTTTGCTGATTAAACTTATTCACCGGTTCATTGTTCAGATCGAAACACAGCTCATAAAAGCCGTTGTCGATCTCCTGAACCTGAATAGCTTTGCCTTCAAATTGCATGGTGCACTCCATACTCAGGATAATTATTGTTAGTCATAGCCAGAATCTGACTCTTTCTCTGTACGCCGGACGTCCAAATCAAAAACAGGGAGATAACACTGCGTACAGTACAGACTTTTTAATACTAGTCGCGGGGGATTTTCCAGCAATAACAAAAATAGCCTATATCAGTAACAAAATCGTCTATTTGAAAAATATATTATTTAAAATCATAATGTTATGAAAAATAAAAAATTAACAATTATACGCTCAAAATTATCACAACCGGCTTTCATTCGACACAACAGCGCCTAAAATAAGGGAGGAGCTCCAGTACGAAAGCGGGTTACATATCAGATAGGGCCAAATACCATTACAATAGTCCGAAAATGGCTACGCTTTCAGATCGCTCATGCACTCAACGATTTTTGACAACCCGGTATTGCAACCAGCGCTACGCTGGATCTCACGCAGATTTCTGAAAATGAAAAAGTGGCAACTGGATTTCACAGCCATACAGGGGATCGATAAGTGTGTCCTGATCGGAGCTCCTCATACCAGCAACTGGGACCTGCCCTATGCACTGATGCTGGCCTTTAGTCAGGAACTGCCTATTTACTGGATGGGAAAAGTGCAGATATTCAGGTTCCCGTTCCGCCACCTGATGATGTGGCTGGGAGGGCTCCCCATTGACCGGTCGAAATCTGTTAATGTCGTCTCCCAGGCCGCCGCTCAGTTTGATAATGCAGATCAGCTCTATCTGGTCATCGCTCCCGAGGGCACCCGTTCACAGGTTGACGAGTGGAAAACCGGCTTCTACCATATCGCCCATCAGGCAGGTGTTCCGGTTCTGACCGCTTATATCGACTGGCGCACCCGGCGGGCCGGTATCTATACCGCTTACTACACCAGCGGCGACAGTGAAAAAGATGTCGCCGAGATAAAAGCACTTTATGGCGACCTGCTGTTACGCCATAAGGGTAACCGATATGGTTAAAAGCGGGAGAAATCCGGTTCACGTTTTTCCATAAACGCCTGCAGCGCTTCTGCAGCCTCCGCTGACTGCAGCCTGGCAGCGAACTGTTTTACCTCAGCCACCAGCACTGCATCTAACTGATTCCGTATATGGCTGCGCAACATCGCCTTACTCTGGCGCACGGCTTCTGGCGCCAGCGCTGCCAGTTTTTCTGCCTCCAGCATCGCCAGATCCTTCAGGCTGTTGTGCATCACCACCCGATTGATCAGCCCCAACTCCCTGGCGGTGGCAGCACTGAAAGCTTCCCCCATAACCAGCAGTTCGAACGCCCGCCGATGCCCGGCCAGCTGCGGTAACAGAAGACTGGAGCCCCCTTCCGGGACCAGCCCCAGGCGGGCAAACGGCAACTGAAAACGGGCCTGATCACTGGCGATAACCAGATCACAATGAAGCAGAATGGTGGTCCCAATACCGACCGCAACACCCGGCACCACCGCTATAACCGGCTTGGCCAGTGCGGCTATCGTCTGCAGAAACGTTAAGGGGGCCGCAACGGCATCCGGGCGACTCGCTGCCGCGATAAAATCGGCAATATCGTTACCGGAACAGAAGCTGTCACTGGTGGAGCCCAGCAGAATTACTCTGACATCCGGGTCCCCATCGGCACTGATCAGCGCCTGAGTTAAATCTTCGTACATCGCCAGCGTGAGAGCATTTTTTTTCTCGGGGCGGTTCAGCAAAATCTGACAAATTCGATCCCGGGTTGTGACATTCAGTAGTTCACTCACAACGGACTCCTGTATACGCACATTCTATATTTGGCATGATTCGTTAGCGTCCGGCAGACTCGCGGTTCAGGCAGCATCACTTTCAGGTTTATCATTGCGCAGCATACGCCGCAGCACTTTACCCACATTTGATTTTGGCAGGTCATCGATGAACTCCACAACCTTCGGGACTTTATAAGGGGTCAGCCGCTCCTTACACCAGTTACGGATCTCCTCGCTGGTGACACTCTCCTTTGCAACCACATAAAGCTTCACAATCTCGCCACTATGCTGATCCGCTATTCCGACAGCCGCACACTCAACCACAGCAGGATGCAGGGTTACCACATCCTCGACCTCATTCGGATAGACATTGAAGCCGGAAACATTGATCATATCTTTAGCCCGGTCAACGATACGCAGATAGCCATCGGCTTCAATAATCGCCACATCACCGGTAATAAAGAAGCCATCATCGGTAAAACAGCTTCGGGTTGCCTGTTCTTTCTGCCAGTACCCCAGCATCACCTGAGGCCCTTTAACGCAGAGTTCTCCCGGCTCACCCACACCGAGCGCCTGGCCTTCAGCGCCGACTATTTTTACCTCAGTTTCTGCCACCGGTGGTCCAATCGTACCGATGCGGATATGACCTGGAGGATTCATCGCCACTGCCGGTGAGGTTTCAGTCAGGCCATAGGCTTCCAGTACCTCACAACCGGTTAACTTTTCCCATGCGGTTGCGGCAGCTAAGGTCAGCGCCATGCCGCCAGACAGAGTGACTTTAAGCCGACTGAAATCGATCGTGTTACTGTCTTTATGGTTACAGATCGCCACAAACAACGTATTCAGCCCGATAAAGGCAGACACAGTATGCTTCTGTAACTCTTTAATAAAACCGTTTATATCGCGGGGGTTTGCGATCAGCAGGTTATTGCCACCCAGCTCGAGCACCGCCATGGTGATGGTGAAAGCATAAATATGATAAAGCGGTAAAGGCGCGACCACCGTCTCAGCCCAGTCCTCCTCCGCGCCGGATATCAGTTTGACGCCCTGAAGAAAATTGGAAATCAGATTACCGTGAGTCAGCATCGCGCCTTTAGAAACCCCGGTGGTGCCGCCGGTATACTGTAACACCGCAACATCCGCGCACTGTTGCGTCACCGCTTGCGGCTGCTGGCCGGCTTTCTGATCTAACGCATGGCGCAATTCAATCGCCTGAGGCAGATGATATGCAGGCTCCATCTTCTTAATATACTTGACTGCGGAGTTGATCAGTAACCGTTTTAATGGCGGATGCAGATCGGCGATCTGGGTAGTAAAAATATATTTAATGGGGGTATTGGCAATGATCTTATCAACATTGTGCGCCACCCCTTTATAGACCACCAATGCTTTAGCCCCGGAGTCATTAAACTGTTTCTCCAGCTCTCTGGGGGTGTACAACGGATTGGTATTAACAATGATCAGACCCGCTTTCAGTGCGCCAAACAGCACCACCGGATACTGATTCAGGTTCGGCAACTGAATCGCGATACGATCTCCCGGCTGCAGCTCTGTTTCCTGCTGCAGGTAAACGGCAAACGCATCCGACAACCGCCCCAGTTCAGCATAACTCATCGCATAGCCAAAGCTGGTAAAGGCTGTTTTAGCGCCATAATCACTGACGATTCGCTGTATAACGTCTGTCAGTGTGCTATAGCCTTTTGGATTCAGATTTTCTGGAATCCAACTGCCGCGTACTTTTTGATCCATGTTCAGATCCCATCTACTGTAATTGTTATTGTTGTTTGGCTGTTTTATACAGGATACAGCGTTCAACCTGCCTATCTCAGCATAAGCGCTCAGAGAAAAAAGTCGAATAAAATCAGCAGCAACGGCGATGTAATACTGCTGTTTTAGGGGTTAACTGGCCGGAAACAGTGCTTCCAGACGGGTGGCCAGCATAATATCACCGTCGGCACGGATGCGCCCCGCCATAAACGCCTGCATACCATTGGTTTCACCAGCCAATATCTCTTTGAAAGTCTGACTATCCATCATCAGAACTACGCTGGGACTATCATGCTCACCTTTTCCCAGAACGCAGCTGCCTCCTGAAATTGCAGCATAATAACAATCCCCTTCATCCAGCTTATACTGAAATACCGCCTCAAGACCTGCTGCAGCAGCGCTGTTAAACCGTCCGGTCATCGTATCAAACAACCCCTGGATCGCTGACATATCGTTCTCCCTTGTTCCGTTTTCCTGCGACGTCATCTGTGAACCTTTACGCCGCAAGCGAGAATTAACACTGATCAGGCCGGTCAGTAACGCCCGACCGGCTTTATTTCGAAGTCGTTTCATTATTATTCAGCTAACGATGATCAACAGGAAAACTCATCTTCATCCATCGCCAGAAGGTTATCTGCACCTGAATCGATGGTCGCTTCGAGCGTTTTCGTGCGTGGCAAAATCCGCTCAAAATAGAACCGGGCAGTTTTCAGTTTTGCCTGGTAAAAACTCCGGTCGCCCTCTCCTGCATCCAGTTTCTGCTGCGCAGTCACTGCCATACGGGCCCACAGGTACGCCATCGTTACGTAGCCTGAATACATCAGGTAATCCACCGACGCAGCGCCGACCTCTTCCCGGTTCATCATCGCTTTCATACCGATGCGGGTGGTCAGATCCCCCCACTCCCGGTTAATCCGGGCCAGCGGACTGATAAACTCCTGCAGCGGACGGTTATCTGCCTGAGACTCACAGAACTTATGTATCACTTTGGTAAAGGACTTCAGTGATTCGCCCTGAGTCATCAGCACTTTACGGCCTAACAGGTCGAGCGCCTGAATACCGGTGGTACCTTCATAGAGCATCGAGATACGGCTATCGCGAACGTTTTGCTCCATTCCCCACTCACTGATATAGCCATGGCCACCGAAGATCTGCATCCCCAGATTAGCCGATTCAAAACCGGTTTCAGTCAGGAACGCTTTCGCAATCGGAGTCAGGAATGCCAGTTGAGTATCGGCCTGCTCACGTTCCTCACTGCTGCTAGCCAGATTCACTTTATCTACCAATTGGGCACAGTAATAGATCAGTGCCCGGCCACCTTCGGCAAAGGCTTTCTGGGTCAGTAACATGCGTCGCACATCCGGATGCACAATAATCGGATCGGCGGGTTTATCGGGACAGGCCGGGCCATTCAGTGCCCGCATTTGCAAACGATCCCGGGCATAGGCCAGTGAGTTCTGATAGCCCCACTCAGTATGTGCCAACCCCTGCAAAGCAGTGCCCAGACGCGCGGTATTCATAAAGGTGAACATACAGTTCAGGCCTTTGTTTTCAGGCCCGATCAGATAACCGGTAGCGCCATCAAAATTCATCACACAGGTGGCGTTACCGTGGATGCCCATTTTATGCTCCAGCGAACCACAGCTGAGACTGTTCCGTTCAGCTACATTTCCAGCCGTATCCGGCATAAACTTGGGCACGATAAACAGCGAGATCCCTTTAGTACCCTGAGGCGCATCCGGCAGACGGGCCAGCACAATATGCACAATATTGTCGGCCATATCGTGCTCACCGGCGGAGATAAAAATCTTGGTTCCGCTAATTTTATAGCTGCCATCCGCCTGGGGTTCTGCTTTGGTTTTCAGCATCCCCAGATCGGTACCGCAGTGGGACTCGGTCAGGCACATAGTCCCGGTCCATTCACCGCTGATCAGTTTGGTCAGATAGGTCTGTTTCTGTGTTTCAGTACCGTGTGCTTCGATGGTGTTCATCGCACCGTGGCTCAGCCCCGGATACATACTCCAGGACCAGTTAGCTGATCCGACCATCTCATTGAGTACGATACCGATCGACTCCGGCAACCCCTGACCACCCCACTCAGGATCATGAGCCAGTGATGGCCAGCCACCCTCAACAAACTGTTGATAGGCCTCTTTAAAGCCAGCAGGCGTCTTCACCTCGCCGTCATTCAACTGGCAGCCTTCCCGGTCGCCTACCTGGTTCAGAGGCGCGAGCACGCGCTCAGCGAACTTAGCGCCCTCCTCCAGAATCGCACTGACCATATCCGGGGTGGCCTCTTCACAGCCCGGCAGGTTCTGGTAGTGCTGTTCACTTTGCAGCATTTCATCCAGTACAAACTGAATATCTCTTAAGGGCGCTTTATATTCCGGCATGATGACACCTCGATAGATCCTGTATCGCGATCTGTGTCTCAGACACAGATCGCTACTGTTATTTATTGTATGCCCTCAGGATCTATGAAGCGCTCTCATTTACCAATAACAAAACCTTTCATTATCACTAACACAAAAAATCATAATCTGAATAAATCAATATTAATCATTAAATAACAACAAGATACGAAATACTCATCAGCTTATTTTTATTAACAAAAAAGCCCGGACAAGCCGGGCTTTTTCATGTAAACCAGTTTACTGCTGCAATACCGGCAGCACCGCATCAGACAGACCGATGCGTAATACCAGAATATCGCAGTCCAGCCTCGGCAATATCCGCTCCGCCGTATTGCCAATCAGCAGCCCCTGAATGCCACCCCGGGCACGGGTGCCTATCACCACCAGTCGTGCCGCCAGTTGACCCGCCACCTCCGGAATCCAGTATTCAGGCGGCCCCTCACCGACTGCGAGCGTCTGTGCCTGCAGCTGCAGCCGGTTCAACTGAGCCTCTGCTGCCTGTCGCGCCCGAGCCTGAATCAACTGCTCCGACTGCATCTGCGGCTCTCCCCCCATCATCGCAGAGGGACAGGCGACTGCGGCCGCCAGTGCCGAACCGGTCGCTAACGCAATCTGCGCGGCGACCTTCAACAGATCATCATTGAGCTGTAACTGATGACGATCTTCAGCAAGCGCGTTAACCGCAACCATGACCACACCGTCCTGCCACAGCTGGTCTCGCTTAACCAGCAATACCGGACAGGGAAGCTCTCGCAGAATCTGTCCATCAACCGAGGTCATAAACCCCTTCCTGCGCGGATCACAGCTTTTCACCAATAACCCAAAAGGCTGTTGTGACAGCAGTTTAGCCAGCAACGCCAGCAGCTTATCTCCGGATGTGGTCTCAAGGGTGACAGAGATACCATCACTCTCCAGCTGCCTCACCGGCTCACTGGCTTTTTGCCCGTCATCGCCGAGCCAGACCAGGGTGACAGGGCTGTGCAAACGTCCAGCTATCAGGCGACAGCGTTGCAATGCATTACACGCCTGATCACGTTGATCAAGCACCAGCAATATGCGTTTATTCAACAACATGTTTTACCTCCGTCCGGGCGCTGTTCTGAACCCGATCACACCTCAACAGACAGGCCAGTGCCGGCAGCAACACCAATGCCCCCAGCATGTTCCAGAGGAACATAAAGGTTAGCAGCACCCCCATATCCGCCTGAAACTTGATCGGTGAAAACACCCAGAGCACCACCCCGATAGCCAGGGTTAATCCGGTAAAGGCAACCGATTTACCGGTGGTTTTGAGGGTATTAAGGTAGGCCTCCTGCAACTCCATTCCCTGCACCAGATAGGTGTTCAGCTTGGAATAGATATAGATACCGTAGTCCACACCGATCCCCACTCCCAGGGCAATCACCGGCAGGGTCGCCACCTTGACGCCAATACCAAAACCGGCCATCAGCGCCTGACACAGAATAGACGTCAGCGCCAGCGGGGCGATAATACAGACCAGCGTTTTTAATGAGCGGAATGTCAACAGGCAGAGTAAAGCCACCACGCCATATACCCAGGCCAGCATCTGATACTGAGCGGTCCCGATCACCTCATTGGTGGCGGCCTCAAAACCTGAGTTGCCAGCGGCCATTTCAAACGCTATCTGATCGGAACCGTACTCTGCAGCGAACGTCTCTATCCGCCGGGTCAGATTACTCAGGGTTGCGGCCTTATGATCATCCA
The DNA here is from genome assembly GCA_024397875.1 of Amphritea atlantica. Classification (NCBI taxonomy): domain Bacteria; kingdom Pseudomonadati; phylum Pseudomonadota; class Gammaproteobacteria; order Oceanospirillales; family Oceanospirillaceae; genus Amphritea; species Amphritea atlantica. The sequence goes on along the minus strand of CP073344.1, from coordinate 273,018 downwards.
GGAAGATAATCACCGGCAACAGCGAACAGGAAGGGTTCATCAGCCCTGCGGGCACATAGGAAAGGGAAGCATTGATCACCAGCTGATTACGGCTCACCGTGCGCCACTTGAGATTGCCTTCATTCAGTCCGGCGGTAACCCGCTTGGAGACATCCACCAGAGAGACACTCGACTGTACCCCCTCAATATTAGTCAGGTAGTACTGAAAGCGATCCACCAGCGACAGCGTAGCGAAACTGGAACACTGATCTTTTTGCGTACTCACCATCACCACAAAGATATCGCTGGAGGTAGAGTAATGCTGAGTAATAAAGCGGTTATCCAGATTATATCGCGAATCCGGGCGCAACTCGGGGGCACCACTGTCCAGATCGCCGATCTGTAATTTTTGTCCCTGATACAGCCCCCCCACCAGCAACACCAGAGCAACCGCTACGGCAAATTTTGCACCGACAGGGGTCGCAAACCAGGTCAGCAGACGCCAGCCGCTGTGCTGTTTTTGCTCAGCACTCCGGGCTCTCCGGGTTGCTCGTTCACCAATTCCCAACAACGACATGATAACCGGCAGCAGAAACAGATTGGTGAGGATGATCACGGCAATCCCCAGCGACGCCGCAATCGCCAGATCCTGAATCACCCGAATTTCTATCACCATCAGAGTGACAAAACCGATGCCGTCCGACAGCAGAGCCGTCAGGCCCGGAATATACAGCGCCCGGAACGCCCGTCGCGCTGCCAGCCAGCGGTCAGCACCGCGGGCGCTCTCCAGCGCGATCGTGTTAACGATCTGCACCCCATGACTGACCGCAATGGCGAACACCAGAAAGGGCACCAGCATTGAGTAGGGATCGAGCCCGTAGCCCAGCAGTTTTAACAACCCCAACTGCCAGATCACCGCGATGACGGAACAGGCCAGCGGTACCAGCGTGCCGGTGATGCTACGGGAGTAAAGGTACAGCAGCACCAGAGTAATCAGCAAAGCGATGCCGAAAAACAGCGCCACCTGAGTCGCACCCTCGATAAGATCGCCGACTATTTTGGCAAAGCCGGTAATATGGATGCTGATATTGTCAGACTGGTATCGGTCCCTTATCAGGGTTTCCAGCTGTTGTGACAAAACCCGATAGTCGAGTTTTTCACCACTATCCGGGTGTTTATCAAACAGCGGCACCTGAACAATTGCCGAACGGAAATCGTTGGCCACCAGCCGTCCCACCTGACCGGATCGCAGGATATTAACCCTGAGCTGTTCGAGACTGGCCGCAGAGCCATCATAGTCCGGCGGAATCACCGGGCCACCGACAAACCCCTCTTCGGTGACTTCGGTCCAGCGTACATTGGGCGTCCAGATGGAGGTCAGCGCCGACCGGTCTACCCCGGGGATAAAGAACAACTCATCGGTAATCTGTTGCAGCGTCTGCTGAAACTCCGCAGTAAAAATATCCCCCTTAGGTACCGCCACCGCAACCCGGACACTGTTTCCCAGTCCGGCAAGGTCATCGCGGTTTTTGAGATAGTTCTCCACGTAGGGATGGGAGGTCGGTATCATCTTTACAAAGCTGGCATCGGGACGGATCTGAACCGCCTGCCAGCCGAGGAACAGGGTCAGTGCTGCAAATACCAGTAATACCGGCAATCGATGGTGGAACAGAAACCGTTCAGCAAACTCTTCAGACCCTTTGATCGGCGCCAGCAATAACCGCGTTAGTTTATTCATGTGCGACCTCCAGCGTCTGTAATCCACCTTCCCCCACCAGAATATATTCACCGTTCAGCGCCAGACCGGCGCTCAGGGAGTGTCTACCGCCACTCGGCAGTTGCGAGAAGGTCTGACCATCCGGACTCTGAAGAATCATCCCCCCCTGCCCCAGCAACACCAGCTTATCGGCCTTCGCCACAGCACTCAGCAGGGTAACTTGGTAGCCTGTTTCCACCGGCGACCACTCCAGCCCGCCGGAAGAACGATAGAGGTGTCCCCGCAGCCCCATCAGGTATAACTGCTGGTTAAATTCGGTGATTCCGAAAAAAGAGCCTTCATAGGGCGTATCAATACGACTCCAGCGATCACCGCCATCCTCAGAGCGAAATAGCAGCCCGGCCTCGCCGACTATATACAGATACCCCCGGTGGTCTGCCATCATCGCATTGAGGTGGAAATTATCCGGGTTGTCCAGGCGGTCACCCCAGTATTCCCAGCTGTCACCACCATCCCCGGTTTTCAGCAACAGTCCATACCCCCCCAGCGCAAAACCATGCTGAGCATCGGCAAACCAGATATCCAGCAGCGGCACACCGGCGCCCTCTTCCACGGCAGCCTCAGCATCAGCAGCCTGCCAGGCAATATTATCCAGCTGTTCCGCCAACAGGTCATTATCCGGTTCGGCATCGGACAGGACCTGTATCTCGGCCATTTTTTGCTGGAGCTTTTGTAACCGCAGTTGATTGATCTGATGACCATCCAGCAACGTGCGCCAGCCGACACCACCATCATCGGTCGCAGCAATCAGCCCGTCATGTCCGGTCAGCCAGCCATGCTCGGCGTCAGCAAAGTAAACCGATGTCAGCATCACGCTGAAGGGCGTTTGCTGCTGCTGCCAGCTACGCCCCTGATCGATCGAGCGCATGACAATACCCTGATCACCCACGGCAACCAGTTGCTTGTCACTTGCCGCAATATCCAGCAGCAGCGACTGATCCGCACGAGAGGAAAGCAGCGCGGGGGTGTTAAGGCGATCGGCGACGGGCTGAGCCAAAGCAGAGCCTGCCAGCAAAACAGCAGATGCCATTAAAAAACAAATTAGCGAACGGATCGGATCCATACTCTTCCCAGTTATTATCATTATGCAGGAATCAGCTTTCTCTCTGACGTTAGCATCGACCACCAGCCGCCGGAAATAAATGTCTGAGGGTAAGAATCATTAACAAAAACGGTCAATTGCTCAATAACAAATAGTGGCAATATCATTAACACTTTCTGCCACTGCACAGGATGCAAACATCCCAGATCAATATAACCTTATAAAAGTCCACTGCTTAGATTGCAATTAGTGGACCGCCAGAGGTAGAGTTAGCCACTGCGACAGAGGCATTAACATCTTTGGGTGTAAAATCTGTGAATTTGTTCGAAGCTTGGTAAAAAGCCGACTATCCTCAGATATCCCCCTTAGAGAAACTCTGCATAGAACAATAAATGGAGATTAGCTCGATGAATCAATTCCGCAAAACCTTGCTGGGTCTGAGTACCGCCGTTTGCATGATGGGTTTAACCGCTGCAGCGCAAGCTGAAACGCTTAAGATCGGCCTCGCGGGACCGGCAACCGGCCCTGTTGCCCAGTATGGCGATATGCAAAAGATCGGCGTAATGGCAGCCATTGAAGATATCAACAAAGCTGGCGGCGTTAACGGCATGATGCTGGAAGGTGTGATCTATGACGATGCCTGTGACCCGAAACAAGCGGTCGCGGTGGCGAACAAAATCGTTAACGATGGTATAACACAGGTGGTTGGCCACCTCTGCTCTTCTTCAACAGAGCCGGCTTCCGATATCTATGACGAGGAAGGTGTGCTGATGATTACAGCCGCGTCTACCTCCCCTTCGATCACAGAGAAAGGCTACCAGACGATTTTCCGCACCATCGGTCTGGACAGTCTGCAGGGCAGCATGGCAGCCGAGTACATTCTGGATACGGCTAAACCTGCACGCGTTGCCGTGATCCATGATAAGCAGCAATACGGTGAGGGTCTGGCAACTGCGGTACGTGATCAGCTGGCCGAAAGCGGCGTTAAAGCGGTTATGTTTGAAGGCGTAACCCCGGGTGATAAAGACTTCTCTGCACTGATCGCCAAGCTTAAGAGAGAGGATGTTGATTTCGTTTACTACGGTGGTTACCACCCGGAACTGGGTCTGATCCTGCGTCAGTCTGCTGAAAAAGGCTTCGATGCTCAATTCATGGGACCGGAAGGCGTTGTTAACTCCGATCTGGCAAAAATTGCCGGTGACGCTGCCGAAGGTGTACTGGCAACCGCACCGAAGAGTTTCGACCAGAACCCTGTCAACCAGGCCCGGGTAGAAGCGATTAAAGCCAAAGGCGAGGATCCAACCGGTCCATTCGTATTCACCGCCTACGCGGCTGTTGAAGTAATGACCAACGCCATGGAAGCGACCAAATCTACCGACTCAGAAAAACTGGCTGATTACATTCGTGCTCACGATTTCGACACTGCGATCGGAAAAGTCAAATATGACGAGAAGGGTGACCTGACTGAATCGACCTTCCTGGTGTACCGTCTGCACAAAGATGGATCTAAAACTCCAGCTGAGTAATTCATTGTAATAACAATAGATTAGCAAACTCCGGCTGTACCAGCCGGGGTCCGCAAATCCCGATTCCCTGGTGCCGTGATCCGATGCCGGGGATTCGTTTTATATGGTCCCTGCAAATGTCAGAATTTTCGCTTTATCTGCTGCAACAGCTTATTAACGGGCTGACCATCGGCTCCACCTATGCCCTGATTGCTATCGGCTACACAATGGTTTACGGCATCATAGGCATGATTAACTTTGCCCACGGCGAGATCTATATGATCGGCTCCTACGTGACATTTATTGTCATCGCAGGCTTGGTGAGCATGGGGATGGTGAGCCTTCCCATTATTCTCGTCGTGGCGCTGGTTGTGGCTATCTTTATTGCCAGCACTTACGGCTGGACCGTAGAACGGGTAGCCTACCGCCCACTGCGTGGTTCAAACCGGCTCATTCCCCTGATCTCGGCGATAGGTATGTCGATCTTCCTGCAAAATTTCGTCGTCCTCTCCCAGGGCTCACGGGATGTGGCACTGCCACCACAGATCATCGGAGGCTGGGCATTTGGAGATCCGAGTGTCTTCGAAGTCTCCCTCTCCTATATGCAGGTAATGATCTTCGTTACCACCTTTATCACGATGACCGGCCTCACCCTGTTCATCTCTAAATCCCGCATGGGGCGTGCCTGCAGAGCCTGTTCAGAAGACCTGGGCATGACCAACCTGCTGGGCATAAATACCAATAAGGTTATCGCGCTGACATTCATAATCGGCGCAGCACTGGCGGCAATCGCTGGCTTGTTACTCGGACTTTATTATGGCGTGGTCAACCCTTTCGTGGGCTTTATCGCCGGACTCAAGGCCTTTACTGCGGCAGTGCTCGGAGGCATAGGCTCAATACCCGGTGCCGTTCTCGGAGGCCTGATATTAGGGGTTACCGAAGCGATGACGGCGGCCTTTTTCCCATCCGAATATAAAGATGTAGTGGCCTTTGGCCTGCTGGTAACAATTCTGCTGTTCCGTCCAAGCGGACTGTTAGGTAAACCGGAGATCGAGAAAGTATGACCACCAGTAAATTATATAATGCGATTTTTGCGGCTGGCATCACACTGATCCTCGCGAGCCTGATGATCGGCGTAAAACTCGATACGGAAGGTACGCAACTGTCGGTCAAGGGAGCAACCGCTGCGCAGTGGACATGGATTGGCGGCGGCATCGCCGTGGTCTTTTTCTCTCAGTTGTTCAGTCAGCAGATAGATGCCCTGTTCGCCAAGCTTCCCAGACCAAACATCGGCACGTTGCTACCCCAGGACAAAAAGATGGCCAGTCTCAAACCCTGGCTAATCTCCGCGCTCATTGTGGTGATGCTGATCTGGCCATTTATGGTCTCCAGAGGCTCCGTAGACCTGGCAACCCTGACACTCATCTACATCATGCTGGGACTGGGCCTGAACATTGTGGTCGGGCTGGCGGGCTTGCTGGATCTGGGCTTTGTTGCTTTCTATGCGGTCGGCGCCTACACCTACGCCCTTCTATCTGAGTATTTTGGCATGTCCTTCTGGGCCTGTTTGCCGATCTCCGCAGGACTCGCGGCTACTTTCGGTTTCTTGCTGGGCTTTCCGGTGCTGCGCCTCAGAGGTGATTACCTGGCGATTGTCACCCTCGGCTTCGGTGAGATTATTCGCATACTGCTGAATAACTGGACTTCACTGACCGGAGGGCCTAACGGTATTTCCGGTATTGCCAAGCCAACGCTTTTTGGCCTGGAGTTCAACCGCAGAGCGAAAGAGGAAGGCGCCGTGACTTTCCATGAGTACTTTGATATGGACTACTCCAGTTCCTATAAAGTGATCTTTCTGTATCTGGTCGCAGTGTTACTGGTGATCGGTGTGATCTATCTGATCAACCGTCTGATGCGGATGCCGATTGGACGCGCCTGGGAAGCGCTGCGGGAAGATGAAATCGCTTGTCGCTCGCTGGGACTGAACCGGACAGCAATAAAGCTATCTGCATTTACTCTGGGGGCATCAACAGCAGGTTTTGCCGGCGCATTTTTCGCTGCCCGGCAGGGCTTTATCAGTCCTGAGTCTTTTGTCTTCATCGAGTCAGCCATCATTCTGGCTATCGTCGTTCTGGGCGGCATGGGTTCACAATATGGCATTATTCTGGCCGCCATTGTCATGACTATTTTGCCGGAACTGGCACGAGAGTTTTCAGAGTACCGAATGCTGCTGTTCGGCCTGATGATGGTACTGATGATGCGCTGGCGTCCGGAAGGACTCATACCGATGAAACGACCGCACCTGGAGTTAAAACAGCCATGAGTCAGCTACTACTGGATGTAAACGGTCTGACCATGCGCTTCGGCGGCCTGGTTGCGGTAAACGGTGTCAACCTTAAGGTTAAGAATCGCCAGATCGTTTCAGTTATCGGCCCGAACGGTGCCGGAAAAACCACCGTATTTAATTGCTTGTCGGGTTTTTATATCCCCACCGAAGGCAGCGTCATGCTAAAGAACGAGCAGATTGCCGGCCTGAAAGACTATCAGATTTCACGCAAGGGTCTGGTACGCACCTTTCAGCATGTCCGCCTGTTTCAGAAAATGACCGTGATTGAAAATATGCTGGTGGCACAGCACCGGCATATGAATACCAATCTGCTGTCCGGGTTACTGAAAACCCCCAACTACCGCCGCCTTGAAAAAGACGCGATGGAACATGCGGCACACTGGCTGAAAGAGGTCGGTCTGATGGATTATGCCAACCGGGAAGCGGGTAATCTGGCTTACGGACAGCAACGTCGCCTTGAGATTGCCCGCTGCATGGTCACTCAGCCTGAGCTACTGATGCTGGATGAACCGGCAGCCGGCCTCAACCCTAACGAGACCAAAGAGCTGGATGAGCTGATCATTAAGCTGCGCGATGAGCACGAGATCTCGATCCTGCTGATTGAGCACGATATGAGTCTGGTTATGGGCATCTCCGATCATATCTACGTGATTGCCCAGGGTACTCCCCTGGCTAATGGCACTGCGGATGAGATCAAGAACAACCCTGACGTGATCAAAGCCTATCTCGGTGAGGAATAAAATGCTGCAAATCGACAATGTAAGCACCCACTACGGTCAGATTCAGGCCCTGCATGATGTCAGCGTGAATATCGAACAGGGTGAGATTGTGACCCTGATCGGAGCCAATGGCGCAGGAAAAACCACCCTGATGATGACCATCTGCGGTGACCCCAGGGCGTCATCCGGCAAAATCAGCTTCGACGGTGAAGAGCTGACCCATATCAATACCCCCGATATTATGCGCAAAGGCCTGGCGATCGTTCCTGAAGGGCGCCGGGTATTCAGTGCGATGACGGTGGAAGAAAACCTGTTTATGGGCGCCTACTTCCGCTCCAAGGAGGACGCTCAGCAAACGGTACAACATGTGCTGCAGCTATTCCCGCGTCTTGAGGAGCGCTTTAAACAACGCGCCGGCACGATGTCGGGTGGCGAACAACAGATGCTTGCGATTGGCCGGGCGCTGATGAGCAAACCCCGGTTGCTGTTACTGGACGAACCATCGCTCGGACTGGCGCCGATTATCATCCAACAGATTTTCAGTATTATCGAACGCCTGCGGGATGAGGGAGTAACCATATTTCTGGTGGAACAAAATGCCAACCAGGCATTGCGAATAGCCGACCGGGCCTATGTTCTGGAAAATGGCCGGATCGTTAAAACCGACTCCGGGGCGAACCTGCTGAACGATGCATCGGTGCAGCAAGCCTATTTAGGAGGTTAAAAATCACCACTGGATGAATATAAAACCAGCCAATCGGCTGGTTTTTTTTTGTAGTCGGGTTGTAGCGTATCCAAAACCCGCGACCACTGACATTCAGCCGTAAAATCTGGCACACTTGAGCGGACATACCTGGAGTGCAGAGACCCGATGAGCCAGCTTGAAACTCTCATTAATAGCAGCGACGAAAACCTCCTCACCCTGCTTTCCAGCCTGTGCCAGGGTGCAATCGCCATTGATCAGCAATGTCGGGTTGTCTGGCTTAGCGAACAGTACCGGGAGTTTCTTAACCTGCCGGCAGACTCAGTTTTCACCGGATACCCGGTAGAAGAGATTTTACCGACAACACAACTCCCCCGCGTCGTTAAAACAGGTCAGCCCAGCTTTCTCGACCTTATGCAGATCAATAATCGCTGGTGTGCTGTCACCCGTCTGCCACTGAAAAACCCCGATGGTTCAGTATTCGGTGCTATCGGTTTTATCTTCTATGACAACCTGAATAACCTGCAACCGTTGTTTGATAAATTCGCCCGTCTGAAAAAACAACTGGTATCGGAAAACCTGTTGCGCACCAGTAAATATGAACTGAATGATCTGGTGGGTGACTCGGCCCCGCTTCTTAAAGTCAGGCGTCAGGCACTCAGAGCCGCTCAACTGGACACTACCATCCTGTTGCTGGGCGAGACCGGCACCGGTAAAGAGCTGCTGGCGCAAGGTATTCACAACGCCTCCCCCCGGAGAGATGGCCCCTTTGTCGGCATAAATATGGCGGCACTGCCGGAAACACTGGTGGAATCGGAGCTGTTTGGTGCCGTGGCTGGCGCCTTTACCGGTGCCAGTAAAGGCGGTCGGCAGGGAAAAATACAGCTCGCCGCTGGCGGCACCCTGTTCCTCGATGAGATTGCCGATATATCCGCTGCGATACAGGCAAAATTGTTACGGGTTATACAGGAACGGGAAGTGGAAGCTCTGGGTTCCAATCGTTTAGAAAAAGTGGATGTCAGAATTATCGCGGCGACATCCCGCAACCTTAAACAACTGGTTGATCAGGGACTTTTCCGGGAGGACCTGTACTATCGGCTCAACGTTCTCCCGCTCCGGCTTCCGGCGCTGCGTGACAGAAAATCCGATATACCGGCACTCTGCAACCATCTACTACTGAAAATTGCCCAGGACTCGGGACTACCCGCACTGGAACTCAGCACTGAGGCGATAACCTGGCTGCAACAGTATCACTGGCCTGGCAATGTCAGAGAGTTACATAACCGGCTGGAACGGGCCTGCGTGATGGCAGAACTGGACGCCATCTATCCGGATGATCTAGGCGCAGACGATTTAGTCCAGGCTTCCCCGCTGCTCTCCGACGAGAGTCTGCCCCAGATCCGCAGCAAAGCGGAAGCCAGCTCTCTGCAACAGGCACTGGAACAGTGTCAACACAATAAAACCCGGGCAGCTAAACTACTGGGGATCTCCCGCGCGACACTCTACAACCGGATCAAGCGTCTAAATCTGTAAAGCCTCATAATTACTATTAGACACTTTTATACATAATGTATTAAAAATTAGACACAAAAAGCACCAACCTGAAAAGCATTTATCCATAAGGCATTGATTCCAAAGAATTTATCATCTATGGCCCGCCGTTTGCTATTTATAGGCCTATATTAAAAAAATAATAAACTCAGGATCTATCCATGTCTAAGCAGATCAGTGCAGAGCAGGCCGCCCAACTTATACCTGATAACGCGACACTCGCTACCGGTGGTTTTATTGGTATCGGCTTCGCTGAAGCCATTGCCAAAGCAATAGAACAACGCTTTCTCAGCTGCCAGCAGCCACAGAAACTATCTCTGGTCTATGCGGCCGGTCAGGGTGACGCACAGCACAGAGGGCTGAATCATTTCGCCCATGAAGGTATGGTGGGTAAAGTGATTGGCGGTCACTGGGGATTAGCACCGGGCCTGGGGAAACTGGCAACAGACAACCGCATCCAGGCCTACAATCTGCCTCAGGGCGTTATATGCCACCTGTTCAGAGATATTGCCGCGGGCAAACCCGGGACGCTGACCAAAGTTGGCCTGCACACCTTTGTTGACCCTCGCCAGGGGGGCGGCAAGATCAACAGCTGCACCCGCACCGATCAGGTTGAACTGATCGATCTCCACGGTGACGAATACCTGTTCTATAAAGCATTTCCTGTGGATATTGCCCTGCTACGTGGCACCACAGCCGACGCGGATGGTAATATTTCCATGGAACGGGAAGCCCTGCCACTGGAAGCTCTGGCGATCGCCCAGGCAACCCATAACAGCGGTGGTAAAGTGATCGTTCAGGTTGAACGCGTCACCCATCAGCATCATCTGACACCCGATCGGGTAAAGATACCGGGAATTCTGGTTGATCACTTTGTTATTGCAGACCCTGCTGACCACCCACAGACATTTGCCGAGCCTTTTAATCCGGCTTACTGTGGCGATATTGTTGCCACCGTTGATCAGGCAGCTGAACCACTTTCCGCTCGTAAAATCATCGGCCGCCGGGCATTGATGGCATTACAGAAGCAGTCTGTGGTTAACCTCGGTATCGGTATGCCGGAGATGGTTTCAGCGGTTGCTGTGGAAGAGAAGATGCTCAATGATTTCACCTTAACCGTTGAACCCGGCGGGATCGGCGGCCAGCCAGCCAGCGGTCTCAGCTTCGGCGCAGTCAGTAATGCCGCCGCAATAATCGATCAGCCCGCCCAGTTTGACTTCTATGACGGTGGCGGTCTGGATCAGGCCTTTCTGGGACTGGCTGAGACCTGTCCGCAGGGGCATGTGAATGTCAGTCGTTTTGGCAGCAAACTGGCGGGCGCCGGAGGCTTTATCAACATAACCCAGAACACCCGGGATCTTTACTTTCTTGGCACTTTCACCTCAGGACCACAACAGATTGAGATCAATAACGGTGAGCTGCAGATAATCAAAAATGGGCCGGTGAAAAAGTTTTTGCGTCAGGTACAGCAGATCACCTTCAATGGTGAATATGCTATTAAGCAAGGCCACTCGGTCACCTTTATCACTGAGCGGGCGGTCTTTCTGCTCACCGCCGCCGGGCTGAAGCTAACCGAGATCGCTCCCGGTGTCGATCTGCAAAAAGATATTCTTGAGCAGATGGAGTTCAAGCCGGCGATCGACGACAACCTGGCGCTAATGGATCCGCGACTGTTTAATCAGGGGCCGATGAACCTCCAACACAGCGGCAGCCATCCCGCAGGGCATATGCGTAAGCTGTGGTCGCAGCTGGTAACAAACTCAGATACTCAAACAGAAGATCTGGAGCGCTGTATTGCCAGTTAACGGTTCGCTTTTCTACCCACCTTAGTTAATACTGAGGCTATCATTCGCTCAGTTTAAGGACAGTTTATGAAAATGCTGACTCTGGTACGGCACGCCAAATCAAGCTGGGATGATCCCGAACTGTCCGATTTTAACCGCCCGCTTAATAAACGCGGCAAACGGGATCTGCCGCTTATGGCCGCCCGTCTGCTGCCGATGGGAATCCAACCAGACCTTATCCTCAGCAGCGGGGCCCGCAGGGCGATCACCACCGCTGAACAGATAGCACTGGCCCAGAATTATGCGGTGAATAATATCATTGAAGTGCCCGAGCTTTATCATGCCCGGGTAGAAACCCTGATAAACCTGCTACAAGGCCAGTCGGATCATTATCGGCACCTGATGGTTGTCGGACATAATCCAACCCTTGAGATGACCGGTTACTACCTGACCCGTGAAAGTATCCCGAATTTCCCCACCAGCGGAGTAATGCAGATCGCCCTGAGTATTACCAGCTGGGAGGAGCTGGCAGAATCCTGCGGCACCGTGGAACGACTGGATTACCCAAAACTTCATCAATAATCATCCGTTCCTGGAGAGCACCTGCAGCATTGGTGATATACTCAACAAACTCTCTCCATGTTGTCTGTAAAACGGAACCCTAGCGTTGAACCTTTATATCGACACCCTGCTCTTTACCAGCAATATTGTTGCGCCGATCTTTTTTATCGTTTCGCTTGGCTATCTGCTGATGCGCCTGAAAATTATTGATCAGGGCTTTATCGATACCGCTTCAAAGCTTGTATTTACCATCACCCTGCCGGTTCTGGTGTTTATGAGTATCTCCAGAATGGACTTTCAGGCAGTCTTCAATCCACAACTGATGGGCTATTTTATTGTCAGTACACTGATAATTGTGCCATTCATCTGGCTGTTCAGTCATTATTTTATTAAAGAGCCTGAAGATCTGGGTGTCTTCATTCAGGGGTCCTTTCGTGGCAACTATGGCATTATCGGACTGGCTATCAGCTTCAATATGTTTGGTAACGATGGTCTGGCGCTGGCCTCCCTGCTACTGGTCTGTGTTATTCCCCTCTACAATGTACTCTCAGTGCTGGCGCTGTCTCTGCCGATGCAACAGGTCAGTGGCCCCAGCATTACCCGGCCGATAAAAGAGATCGCCCGCAACCCATTGATTATCTCTGTATTAGTGGCCCTGCCATTCTCCTATTATGGCTGGGGACTTCCCTCTGCCGGCGATAAAATCGGTACCTATTTTGCCAACCTCACCCTGCCTCTGGCGCTGCTGGCGATTGGCGGTTCACTGAACCTGAAAAGTCTCAGAGACACCTCCGGCCGCTCCGGCTGGTCAACCCTGATAAAGCTGGTCATCATGCCGCTGGTGCTGACGCTGGGCGCCTGGCTATACGGCTTTAAAGGTCAGGAACTGGGCATCCTGTTTGTCCTGTTCGGCTGCCCCACCGCCGCCGCCAGTTTTATTATGGCGAAAGCGATGGGCGGCAATGCTCAGCTGGCGGCCAATATCATCTTGACGACAACGCTTGGCTCGGTCATCACCCTCAGTAGCGGCATCTACTTTCTACGTTTATGGAATCTGATCTGATTAAGGTAAAATAACCACTATCTGAGGTTAAGGAGTATTCTGATGCTGATGGCGTTCTTTGAAAATCTGCTGAATCTGTTTCTCGACACCGCTATCTGGCTGCTTTTCGGTCTGCTTCTGGCTGCCATACTGAAAGGCTGGATCCCCACTGCGCTGGTAAAAAAATGGCTCAGTGGCCCGGGTATTGGTTCGGTCATCCGGGCAGCTATCATCGGCGCGCCTCTGCCTCTATGCTCATGCGGCGTTTTACCTACCGCCATAGGGCTGCGCCGTTCCGGCGCATCAAAACCCGCCACCGTTTCTTTCCTGGTGGCAACACCTGAAACCGGTGTGGATTCAATCTCTGTCACCTACGCACTGCTGGGGCCCGTCATGGCGGTTATCAGGCCGCTATCCGCAATATTCAGCGCCATTACCAGCGGCATTATGATACTGCTGTTCGACCGCGAGGACTCTGACCAAAAGCCCAGCCCGTCGACTCGGGTGTCATCGGAGAAAGAAACCTGCTGCAGTATCAAAACAGAAAGCGTTGTCAGTAGCTGCTGTAGTCAGCAAGACGAGGTATCCAGCAACGGTTGCAGCAGCAAAACTGAATCCACGACTACATCCGCCTGCGGTGGACAGAACACTGAGCTGAAACAACCGGGCATTCTGAGCGGGCTGCAGTTTGCAATAGTGGATATTCTCGATGATATCTCCACCTGGCTGGCGGCTGGCCTGATATTGGCGGCAATTATTGCCACCCTGGTAGAACCTGCAAGCCTGAGTCAGTGGGGCAGCGGGTTGACGGGGATGCTGCTGATGCTGGTTGTCGGCCTGCCTCTGTATATCTGTGCCACTGCCTCCACGCCGCTGGCAGCGGCTCTGCTGGCGGCGGGAATGTCCCCCGGCGCGATACTGGTATTTCTGCTCGTTGGCCCTGCCACCAATATCGCATCCCTGGGAATTCTCAGCCGCGAACTGGGTGTCCGGGCGGTTATTATCTACCTGTGCGGCATCAGCAGCTGCGCCGTTTTACTGGGACTGGCAACCGATGCGGTACTGACCAGCCAGTCACTCGCCGTTGGCACCGCAATGGCCCATCACGATTCAGTCGCGTTTAGCGTACTGAAATGGAGCTCCGCAGTGATCCTGTTGCTACTGGCAGTTAAACCTCTGCGCCGACTGTACTGGAAAAATAGCACAGCAGCCTGCGCATGAGTTTTTTTACCCGCCGGAACCTGAACAAGCTGCAGCAGGCAGTGATCGAAGCGGATTTGATGCTCTTGAAGAAACAGTTTAATAAACTGGATCAGACACTGCTGGCAGAACACCTGTTTACCTATCACGAGCGCAGCTGCAATCTGCCAGAACTGGCGATTCAAGCGGGCCAGCCCAGCGCATTAGCGCATCTGCTAGACGCCGGCTGCAGCATTGCAGCGCATCAGCCCGAACCGCTGCTCTATCAGGCGCTGCAGCATCCACAGCAAAGCCTGAAACTGATGACGGTGCTTCTACAGGCGAACGCCCCATTCGCCTATCCGGATCACGATCCACAGCATGCCCTGCTGGCCTGTTTCAGATTTTGTCCGGCCTCCCAGCTGATGCTGCATCTGAGCCGCCTGAACGAATACGGCGCCGATCTTAATCAGGCGGATACTGAGGGCAAAACAGCCCTGTTACTGGCACTGCAATCAGAACACAAGCCGCTGGTACAGATGCTGATCAGCAGCGGCGCAGAGCTGCCGGATGGGCTTCAGGAGGGATGGTGTAGTGAGGAGATTTCTGGCTATGCCAGACGCCTGACCGATGACATTAAGATCAGGCAGATGATGCAGAGCTGACTCCAGAAAACGACTCTCAGTAACCGTTTCCGGGGACAGCCCCACCGATATAACTTATTTTTTCAACGCCGCAACCACCGATACCTCAACTAACAGCTCAGGTCGCGCCATCCGTGCTTCAACGCAGGCACGGGCCGGTGCATGGCCTTCTGGAACCCAGTTATCCCACACCTCATTCATGTCAGCAAAGTCTTTCATATCACGAATATAGAGGGTAGCTGAAAGGATATGCTCACGATCACTGCCCGCCTGCAGCAGCAGTGCATCGACCTTTTCCAGCATGGTGGCGGTTTGTTCTTTGATTCCTGCAGCGGCATCTTTGGCCACCTGGCCACACAGATAAACAGTATCATTATGGATAACAATACGGCTCATACGCTGGCCTGTTTCCTGGCGTTCAATTGACATCGGTATTCACCCTTAGTGTAAACCTGTCATTGTAGTGGATCATCGTACAGACACCAGCCAGATGCCCCTGAATTCAGGGTCATTGCCGGTGAAAACAGATAAAGTCAGGAGAATATCAGAAAATAAAACTGACCCACGACAGCAGAAGACCAGAGAGCGATTACGACTCAGAGACGGGGAATTTCAATGGCCGGACAACGATCCATCACTACCTGCAATCCGGCAGCTTCAGCTTTCTCAGCAGCGGGCTCATTGATCACCCCCAACTGCATCCAGACCGCTTTCGCATTCACGGCAATCGCCTCATCGACCGCGTCTCCGGCGTCAGCAGAGTTACGGAAGATGTCCACCATATCGATCGGCTCTTTAATCTCTGCCAGAGAGGAAACCACCTCACGACCGTGAATCTGCTCACCCACCCTGAGCGGATTCACCGGAATGACGTTATAGCCTTTAGCCAGCAGAAAATGCATCACCTGATTACTGGCGCGATGCGGTTTAGAACTCGCACCGACCATCGCGATGGTTTTAGTATTTGCTAATATCTGACGAATGGTTTCCATTGAATACGGTACCTCTTAATTATATTTATCACCACAACAGGGACATTCAGGATCCCGTCGCAGTTTCAGTGTTCGCCAGTCCATATGGCGACCGTCCAGCAGTAATAATCTGCCCACCAGCGGCTCACCCAGTGTCGCCAGTACTTTTAATGCTTCCATCGCCTGTACCGAGCCGATAATACCCACCAACGGTGCCAGCACCCCGCTCTCGGAACAGGTAAGGTTTTCCTCATCCCCATCCCGATAGAGACAGCGGTAGCAGGGGGCATCTTCGCGGCGTGAATCAAACACCGCCACCTGCCCTTCCAGGCGAATCGCGGCCCCCGACACCAGAGGCGTCTGATGCTTTACACACGCGGCATTCACTGCAAAGCGAGTGGTGAAATTATCACAGCAATCCACCACCAGATCACACTCCGCCACCTGTTTTTCCAGCGCAGCTTCATCCAGCCGGGCATTGATTGCGACCACTTCTGTATCAGGGTTGAGCCCGGAAATTGTGGCTTTGGCCGACTCCACCTTGGCCCGTCCAATCGCGGCAGTGGAATGAATAATCTGCCGCTGCAGGTTAGTCAGCTCAACCTGATCATCATCCACCAGTACCAGCCGGCCGACACCAGCGGCCGCCAGATACATCGCTACCGGGCTACCCAGCCCTCCCAGCCCGATGATCAGCACCGAAGCCCTTAACCAGGCCTCCTGGCCGGCGATATCGACCTCGGGTAGCATAATCTGACGACTGTAACGCAACAGCTGATCATCATTCAGCATCGTATTTATTCTCTTGTTTCACCGGAGGGTTCCATCGGGCCCAGGTGATGCGGTCATTGCCGCCATAATCCTGCGCCGATCCAATTTCGCTGTATTTCAGATCAGCCAGCAATCGCTGCACAGCATTCGCCTGATCACAACCATGTTCAAACAGCAACCTGCCGCCATCCACCAGAAAACGACGCGCTGCGCTGGCGATATAACGAATATCAGCCAGCCCGTTTTCCTCTGCGACCAACGCACTCAGCGGCTCAAAGCGAACATCACCCTGCTGCAGATGCGGATCCTGAGGATCAATATAGGGGGGGTTGCTGACAATCAGATCAAACACCCCGGAAACCGGTTCAAACCAGTTACCCTGTAAAACTGTGACATTCTCCAGGCCGATTCGTTGCCGGTTATTTTCTGCCAGTAAAACCGCCTCAGCCACCCGGTCAACGGCAACGACATCCCAGGCAGGCCGCTCTGACGCCAGCGCCAGTGCGATGGCACCGGTTCCGGTACCCAGGTCCAGCACTCTGGCCGCTGCAGCCGGAATAAGCTCAAGCGCTTGCTCCACCAGACACTCGGTATCCGGACGGGGGATCAGGGTCGTCGCATTCACTTCAAGATCAAAGGTCCAGAAACCGCGACTACCGATCAGATGCGCCACCGGCTCCCCCTGAATTCGCCGCTGGATCAGTTGCTCTAACTGAGCCTGCTGTTGCGCTGTCAACTGATGCTCACGGTGCATGAACAGAAAGGTGCGATTGCAGCCCAGAATGTGGCAAAGCAACAATTCGACATCCGCAGCCGGACTGTCACTACTGGCGGAGAGCTGCGCGGCACATGCCTGAGCTTCGGTGATATTCATAGCGATCCGCGTTAGTTCTCGTCGGACAGAGCGCCAAGCAATTCAGCCTGATATTCGCTGACCAGAGGATCCACAACCGCACCCAGTGAGCCCTCCATCACCTCCTGAAGCTTATACAGCGTCAGATTGATACGGTGATCGGTAATTCGCCCCTGAGGAAAATTATAGGTGCGAATACGCTCAGAGCGGTCGCCACTGCCGACCAGTGATTTACGGGTGCTGGCCTGCGCTGCGGCATGCCGCTCCTGCTCTGCTGCCTGCAGACGCGATGCCAACAACGACATCGCTTTAGAGCGGTTCTTATGCTGCGAACGCTCCTCCTGACACTCAACCACCACTCCGGTCGGGATATGGGTAATACGGATAGCAGAGTCGGTTTTGTTAACGTGCTGACCACCGGCACCGGATGCCCGAAAAGTATCAACCCGCAGATCGGCTTTGTTAATCTGCACATCACTGACCTCATCCATCTCAGGCATCACGGCGACGGTACAGGCTGACGTGTGGATACGGCCCTGAGATTCAGTTTCCGGTACCCGCTGAACCCGGTGGGCACCCGACTCAAACTTCAGACGGGAATAAACATCTTTGCCGATAATCCGGCTGATAACCTCTTTATAGCCACCGTGTTCACCCTCGTTAGCGCTGATGATCTCCAGCTTCCAGCCCTGAGCTTCAGCATAGCGGCTATACATCCGCAACAGGTCTCCGGAGAAGATTGCCGCCTCATCGCCGCCCGTACCGGCACGGACTTCAAGGAATACGTTACGGGAATCGTTCGGATCCTTGGGCAGCAGCAGGATCTGCAGCTCTTGCTCCAGGGTTTCAATATTCTCTTTGGCCGCAGAGTATTCCTCCTTAGCCATCTCACGCATATCGGGGTCGGAATCATCCAGCATCAGCAGGGCTTCATCCAGATCGGCCTCCGCCGCCTGATACGACTGAAAACATTTAACCACCGGCTCCAGCTCAGAATATTCCTTCGAATAAGCACGAAACTTATCCTGATTAGAGATCACCCCGGCATCGCCCAGCAACGCCGCCAGTTCTTCATAACGGTCGGCAAGGCTTTCCAGTTTAAGGGCTATCGATTCTTTCATCACTAATCAGTCTTCTTTTACATTATGAGATAGCTGAAACAGGTCCTGCGCCATCTCGAGATAGTCATCACGTCCCTCAGCACTGGCTTTACGCAGCTGCACTGTCGGGCTGTGAATTAATTTATTGGTTAAACCACGTGCCAGATTATTCAGCACCTCCTGAGTATCTTTACCATTACTCAGTTGACGCAGCGCTTTTTCCAGTTCGATATCACGCAGCTGCTCAGCCTGCTGACGCAGCGACATGACCGTCTCAACCGCCCCCAGAGAGCGAAGCTGACGCATAAACTCCGATGCCCCCGCCTCGACCAGCGTCTCGGCTTCCTGCGCTGCACTTTCACGGCTACGAACATTTTCCTCGATCACCTCTTTCAGGTCATCGACGGTATAGAGATAGACATCATCCAGTTCAGCAACTTCCTGCTCGATATCCCGTGGCACCGCGATATCCACCATAAAGATGGGCCGGTGTTTACGTTTTTTCAGGGCCGATTCAACCGCCCCCTTACCCAGAATAGGCAACTGGCTGGCGGTCGATGCGATAACAATATCGGCATCTTCAAGTGCTTCAGGAATATCGCCCAGCAAAATAGCCCGGGCATTGAACTCTTGCGCCAGCGTTTCTGCACGCACCAGGGTCCGGTTCGCCACGATCATCTGTTTAACGCCCGCTTCCGACAGGTGCCGGGCAACCAGTTCGATGGTTTCACCGGCACCGATCAACAGTGCTTTACTCTTACTCAGATCGGCAAAGATATGCTGCGCCAGACTCACCGATGCATAGGCAACCGACACCGGGTTCTCACCTATCGCGGTATCGGTGCGGACTTTTTTGGCGACCGCAAACGTCTGCTGAAACAAGCGATCCAGCTCAGCGCCAACCACCCCCGAACTCTGAGACACAGCATAGCTGGATTTAAGCTGCCCCAGAATTTGCGGTTCGCCCAGCACCAGGGAATCCAGACCACTGGCAACCCGCATCATGTGCTGAGCCGCATCCTGCCCCCAATGCGCATAGCTGCAGCGCTGCAACTCATCCGGATCGAGACGGTGATAACTTCCCAGCCACTCCAACAGTGCGCGGGTTCCTTCGAGCTCGGTTGAGCAGTAGAGCTCGGTGCGATTACAGGTAGAGAGAATCGCCACCTCTTTCAGATGTGCCAGCTCACAGGCCTGTGCCAATGCATCGGCCATCTGCTCCGGCGCAAAAGCGACCTTCTCACGGACCGATACCGAAGCTGTCTTATGATTGATGCCTAACGCGAGCAAAGCCATATAGGAAAATATCACCCAGATTGAAATAGCGCGTAATAATACACTTTATTCGCTTAAAGGTTAAAAAACCCGTGCCGCATCAAATCAATTTTTTACGAATTACAGCCATATATGACAACACCCCTGCGATTCATCTATAGTGGAGCCATCAATCTCTTTGCAACAGATAAAATCAGCGAAATGAAAGCACCCACTCTCGTAAGAAAAGCCGAAACATCGCTTGCGATCACCTTAATAGCGGTAGTATTAAGCTTAAGCGGCTGCGCCGGCACGTTAAGCAAACCGGAGTCTGATACAGAGGTCACTCCGCTGCCTGCGGTGGAATACCATCCGGGAGAACTCAACCGGGAAACCCTGTATGAGCTTATCGTTGCTGAAATCGCCGGCCAGCGAAAAGAGTTTGATCTGTCACTGAACAACTATCTCCATCAGGCCCAACTGACCGGAGACCCGGAAATTGCCAAACGCGCCACCTACATCGCTCAGTATCTGCAGCGGGAGGATCAGCTACTTGAAGCCAGCGAGCTCTGGCAGAAGGCGGAGCCTGAAAATCCCGAACCCTACCTTATCTCCGCCAGTCTGTTACTGCGTAAAGGCAATTTCACCGTAGCACTCCCCCTGCTGCGCAAAGCGCTGCATCACTCAGATAAGCAGACACTGATAATCATCAGCGCCCAGGCAGACAAGTTCAGTGCGGAAGAAACAACGGCCTACATCCGGCTGCTGGAAGAGCACCCGGGTAAGGAAACGGATGCGACTCTGCTGACCACACTGGGGGTTCTCTATGCCCTTCAGGGAAACAGCGAAAAAGCATTGCAACGCTTTAATAGCGCTATCGCTGAAGATCCCGATCACCTGGAAGCGATTCTGCAGAAAGCTGAACTGCTGCGCGCGCAGGGCGATTTCCGTAAAGCGATCAGGGTGCTCGAACCACAGATGGACGCGGACCAGCCTGATCAGCAACTGTTTATGCTTTATGTACAACTGCTGTTCCAGTCTGAGCAGACAAAGAAGGCGGTTAAACAGGCCATGCTGTTAGTGGAAACCTTCCCAGAAGAGCCGCAACTGACCTTCTATACAGCCCTGCTCCTGCTGGAAAATGACCAGGTAGAACAGAGTCGCACAATCATGCAGGATCTGTTGCAGCGCTACCCGGACAATACGACACCCCACTACTATCTGGGCCTGATCGAGCAACATGAGAGTAACGCCGAACAGGCGATCGGTCATTTTCTAAAGGTCAAAGACAGCAACAACATTCTGCAGGCTTACCGCCGTATCGCGACGCTGCTTGACCATCCGGACAACCGCACCCGGCTGCAAGACATACTGCAGGAGACGCGTAACAACATGCCCGAGATCGACATCCCGCTTTACGTGATGGAAGCGGAATGGCTCAATCTGCATGATTTCAAGGATGCCGCGCTGAGCATTCTGGATGAAGCCCTCCAGCAGCACCCGGATAATGCCAACCTGCTGTATACCCGGGCGATGACGCTTGACCCGCAGGATATTAGCCTGATTGAGAAAGACCTGCGTCAGGTACTGGCACTGGAACCGGACAACAGCATGGCGTTAAACGCGCTGGGCTATACCCTGACACTCTATACCGACCGCTTTGATGAAGCCTTTGATCTGATCAACAGGGCCTTACAGCTCTCCCCAGACGACCCGGCTATTCTCGATAGCATGGGCTGGATACTGCTGAAACAGGGAAAAGCCTCTGAAGCGGTCAGTTTCCTGCAACAGGCCTACGATCTGTTTCCCGATCCCGAGGTCAGCGCTCACCTGATTCAGGCTTACCATGCTGCCGGAAGCCAGCGACAGGCACTGGAACTGCTAAAGCAGGAACAACTGAAGCACCCGGATAATGAGTTTCTAATGGACGCGGCAACCTCAATCAACGCCCCTCAGGATTAAGTAATGGCATTACGTTCGCTGGTTTTATCCATAATCCTGCTGCTGACCGGGTGTGCCGGGGTGACCCCCAGCCCGGAACCGGTTGACGCTGAGCGCCCCTGGAAAGAGCAATACCCGGCCCTGTTGGCGGCGGATAGCTGGCAGTTGAAAGGCAAGATCGGGATCCGCACCGCCCGCGAAAACAACAACGCCACCCTGTTCTGGCAACAACTGCAACAGCATTATCAGATTGAGCTGACCGGCCCGCTGGGTCAGGGTGGCGCTCGCATCGAAGGTGATGAGAACGGCGTAACCATCGATGTTGCCGGAGAGGAGTCTCTCTGGGCGGCATCCCCCGAACTGCTGATGGAGCAAACCCTAGGCTGGCAGTTTCCAGTGAGGGATCTGCCTTACTGGATCAGGGGAATCCCTGCTCCGGGACACCCCTTTAAACTCAGCATGGACCAGCAACGCCTGCAAAAACTGGTACAGAACAACTGGGAAATCAATTACTTAAGATTCACCAACCGCAACGGATACCTGCTGCCGGAAAAGCTGACCATCAGCCGTAACGATCTGCGCCTGACCATCATCGCCAAGGAGTGGCAGATACAACTCTGAAATTACCGTTTTTCGCCGCCATTTGTTTGACTTTAACGCGTTGTTCCGGGAAAATGTGCGCCTCTTTTACAGGGCTATCTCTGTAGATTTGAGGTATTGGGGTATCGCCAAGCGGTAAGGCAACGGGTTTTGATCTCGTCATGCGGAGGTTCGAATCCTCCTACCCCAGCCAGCTTTAACCTGCACCCGATAAGGGAGCAATGTTAAAGAGCCTGGCCGGGCAACGGCTCCTGATCCTTTATTTATGAGGTTTAAGTAGAGTGGAAGCCCCGTCACAAACAATGTACGAATCTCAATTAAATGACTGCAGATCCGGGAAGGTAGACACTGTGCCTAAAATGATGGTCTTCACTGGCAATGCAAATCGCCAGCTGGCTGAAAAAGTTGTAGAGCGCCTCGATATTCCGATGGGCGAAGCCACCGTAACGAAATTCAGCGATGGTGAAATCAGCGTTGAGATTCTTGAGAACGCCCGTGGCAAGGATGTATTCATCCTCCAGTCCACCTGTGCTCCGACCAATGACAACCTGATGGAACTGATCGTCATGGCTGACGCGCTGCGTCGTGGCTCCGCCAGCCGGATTACTGCTGTCATTCCCTATTATGGTTATGCCCGCCAGGATCGCCGTCCGCGCTCTGCCCGGGTTGCGATCAGCGCCAAAGTTGTTGCTGATATGCTGGCAGGCGTAGGAATCGACCGGGTACTGACCGTCGATCTGCATGCCGACCAGATTCAGGGCTTCTTCGATATCCCTGTGGATAACGTCTACGGCTCTCCGGTACTGCTGGATGAGATCGCCCGTCAGAGCTATGACAACCCGATCGTTGTCTCCCCCGATGTCGGTGGTGTAGTACGCGCACGGGCAGTCGCCAAACAACTTGGCTGTGATCTGGCGATTATCGACAAGCGTCGTGAAAAAGCCAACGAAGCTCAGGTAATGAACCTGATTGGTGATGTAAAAGGCCGCACCTGTATCCTGGTCGATGACATGTGTGATACCGCCGGCACCCTGTGTAAAGCCGCTGGCGCGCTGAAAGCTAACGGCGCCGAGAAGGTGGTTGCTTATGCAACCCATGCAGTGCTATCGGGTGCAGCAATCAGCAATATTTCAGGCTCTGATCTTGATGAACTGGTTGTCACAGATACAATCCCGCTGAGTGAAGCTGCAGCGAACTGTCCTCAGATCCGTCAGCTAACCCTGGCGCCGATGCTGGCAGAAGCGGTACGCCGCGTCTGTAATGAAGAATCTATCAGCGCTATGTTCCGCTAAGCCCGCGAGCTTATCGGTAGCTGATAAACATCCCAAACGGGAAAACGTGCCCATTACGGGCTTACTGAAATAACTGCAAATACCTGGTCGCAAGGTGTTTGCAGTTTTGTTTTTATTGAAGGTACTAAAATGACCGATTTTGTATTGAATGCACAGCCTCGTACTGACGAAGGGAAAGGTGCGAGCCGCCGCCTGCGTCATGCTGGTTTTGTTCCTGCTGTAGTTTACGGTGGTGACAAGCGTAAAAAGCCTGTGTCTATCTCCCTGGAAAACCGTGTTCTGGTTAAACAGATCGAAGATTCTAGCTTCTTCTCTTCTATTCTGACTCTGGAACTGGAAGGCAAAGAAGAAAAAGTTATCGTTAAAGATCTGCAACGTCACCCGGCTAAAAGCTCCGTGATGCACGTTGACTTCCAGCGCGTCAACAAATCTACGCCTATCGAGATCATCGTGCCGCTGAGCTTTGTTAACTTCAGCCAGTCTCCGGCCGGTAAAGCGTCTGGTAAGTTCACCATCCAGCAAAACACTGCAAAAGTTGTCTGCTTGCCAGAAAACCTGCCAGAAGTACTGGAAGTTGACCTGTCTAAAGTCGATATGGATCAGGTTATCCACCTGTCCAACATCACTCTGCCAAAAGGCGTTGAGATTGTACAACTGCGTCGCGGTGCTGACCGTGACCAGGGTATCGCTCAGGCTTACGCACCACGTGCAGCTAAAGCTGGTAAGTAATAGCTGACTACAGGCTCCGGTATGCAAGACCAGATACAACTGATCGTTGGCTTGGGCAATCCTGGCCAGAAGTATGACCAGACCCGTCACAATGCCGGAGCCGACTTTGTCGGGCAGCTTGCTGCCCGGCACCTTACCCAACTCAAACCGGAAACGAAGTTTCACGGTCTGTATGGCAAGATCAGCCTGAACGGTCAACCTGTTCACCTGCTGATCCCGACTACCTTTATGAATCTCAGTGGCCAGGCAGTTGCCTCTCTGGCTAATTTTTATAAGATTCCCGCTGAACAGATACTTGTCGCCCACGACGAACTGGATCTGCCGCCCGGTGTTGCCCGCTTTAAACAAGGCGGAGGTCACGGTGGACATAACGGTTTGCGCGACATCATCAGCAAGCTAGGCAACAACAAGAATTTTTATCGCCTGCGCATCGGCATCGGACACCCGGGCAGCGCAAGCGAGGTCACCGGTTTTGTGCTGAAAAAAGCCCCCGCTTCCGAGTTCAGCATCACTGAAGCGGCCTGCGACGAAGCCATGCGAGTGCTGGAACAGGCCGCTGGCGGCGACTGGCACAAAGCGATGACAACCTTACACTCTTTTAAGCCGAACAACTGACGACAGGATCACAGCCATGGGTTTCAAATGCGGCATCGTTGGCTTGCCAAACGTAGGCAAATCTACTCTGTTTAATGCCCTGACTAAAGCAGGCATTGGCGCAGAAAACTTTCCATTCTGTACGATTGAACCCAATGCGGGCGTAGTACCTATGCCGGACCCCCGTCTGGACGCCCTGGCTGAAATCGTAAAACCTGAACGCGTCCTGGCAACGACGATGGAGTTTGTCGATATTGCAGGTCTGGTTGCCGGCGCCTCAAAAGGTGAAGGACTGGGAAATAAGTTTCTCGCCAACATCCGTGAAACCGATGCAATTGCACACGTCGTGCGCTGCTTTGAAGATGACAATGTCATCCACGTCGCCAATAAGATTGATCCGATTGATGATATCGAGATCATCAATACCGAACTGGCACTGGCGGACCTTGAATCAGTTGAAAAACAGCTGAACAAAGTGCTGCGGGTCGCCAAAAGCGGCGATAAAGATGCACTGAAATCGAAAGTAATCCTGGAAAAAATCCTCGCTCAACTGGAGCAGGGAAAACCGGTTCGCGCCCTTGAACTGAATGACGAAGAGCAGGCGGAAATCCTTCAGTTCCATCTGCTGACCACCAAGCCGACCATGTATATCGCCAACGTTGCGGAAGATGGTTTTGAAAATAATCCTCATCTGGACAAAGTAGTCAGTCTGGCTGAAGAGGAAGGCGCAGAAGTCGTTATCATCTGCAATAAGATGGAAGCTGAGATATCTGAGCTGGAAGATGAGGAGAAACTGGAATTCCTGCAGGAGATGGGCATGGAAGAACCGGGTCTTGACCGGGTGATCCGTGCAGGCTATTCCCTGCTGGGGCTGCACACCTACTTTACGGCCGGAGTGAAAGAGGTGCGGGCCTGGACTGTCAAACAGGGCGCTACAGCTCCTGAAGGCGCTGGCGTTATCCACACCGACTTCCAGAAAGGCTTTATCCGGGCTGAAGTCATTGGTTATGATGATTTCATTCAGTACAAGGGTGAAGCGGGTGCCAAGGATGCCGGTAAATGGCGTCTTGAAGGGAAAGACTACATCCTCAAAGATGGTGATGTGGTTCACTACCGCTTTAACGTCTGATACAACAACAGGGAATAGATATTCCCCCTAAACCCTGTTTATAGTACAAAAAACAGCCATTCTGAGGTCATTCAGTATGGCTATTTTTTTGCCTTGCGACCGGCAGAGAAAATGACCGGTTTTTTCCCGCTAATCGGTTGACATGATTAGCAAAAAAGAGAATAATTCGCGGCCTTGATAAGTGCTAAGGCAATATAGCTCAGCTGGTTAGAGCATCGCATTCATAATGCGAGGGTCGCAGGTTCGAGTCCCGCTATTGCCACCATTCACTTATCAGACTTTGCTGGGGTATCGCCAAGCGGTAAGGCAACGGGTTTTGATCTCGTCATGCGGAGGTTCGAATCCTCCTACCCCAGCCATCTTCTGACTGACTATCTGATAGTTTGTTTAGAGAAGGTGTGTAGCAATCCGGACTCTGTTCCGCTAGTTACCCACCATATTTATATGACGGTTATTAAACCCACTGTTATATAGATGGCAATATAGCTCAGCTGGTTAGAGCATCGCATTCATAATGCGAGGGTCGCAGGTTCGAGTCCCGCTATTGCCACCATTCTTTTTGCTGGGGTATCGCCAAGCGGTAAGGCAACGGGTTTTGATCTCGTCATGCGGAGGTTCGAATCCTCCTACCCCAGCCATTCTTTCTTATCAAGTTACGGCTCAGCAAAAACTCAAACTGTCAGCAAGCACGAGAACCTCGAGGTTCGACTAATTGCGCAGCAATTTGAGACGAGCGCCAGCGAAGCCCGCAGGGGACTTAGCGTCGAAGACGGTAAGGATCAATCCTCCTACCCCAGCCATTCTTTCTTCTCAAGTTACGGCTCAGCAAAGACTCACACTATCAGCAAGCACGAGAACCTCGAGGTTCAACTAATTGCGCAGCAATTTGAGACGAGCGCCAGCGAAGCCCGCAGGGGACTTAGCGTCGAAGACGGTAAGGATCAATCCTCCTACCCCAGCCATTCTTTCTTATCAAAATACAGTTCAGTAAAGACTCACACTATCAGCAAGCACGAGAACCTCGAGGTTCAACTAATTGCGCAGCAATTTGAGACGAGCGCCAGCGAAGCCCGCAGGGGACTTAGCGTCGAAGACGGTAAGGATCAATCCTCCTACCCCAGCCATTCTTTTCTGGCTTCACATTCTTCCTTTTAATAAGCCCCTGGTCAGACTAATGCTTCGGTATTATGCGCAATACCTAGCTAGTTGCGCGTTGTCGGACTTGTCACAGCGACCTAATCAACACAACAATTTATATTGTAGGAGCGGCTTCCAGCCGCGAGCAGTATCTGGTGATTTTCATTCGCGGCTGGAAGCCGCTCCTACAAATATAAAGAAGGCTCTTTATGATGATCGGGCAACGCGCCTCGGTTTTTTAAAGCGCTGCCCGCTGACAGATTGGCTCAAAGCGGATACACTCAGTGATCCATATAGTGCTTTAACTGCAGAAGAAAACAATGAGCGGACAAACAGCAACAGGTGAGCCTGATGGCCTGTTAAAAAGGATTATTTCTGAACAGCGACAGCGACTGCGCAAAAATGTGCATATCCTGTTTCTAGGTCTGACCGCAGAGGAAGCGGATCCGATAATCACCCTGTTACGGGGTGCCCGGCTCGCTCCCAGAGGGCAACAGGTACAGTCAGCTGAAGAGTTCAACCAGGCGCTGAGTGAACGCTCCTGGGATCTGATACTGAGCCCTCAGGTAGAGGGACAGTTTGGCGCGAAAGAAGCGGTTCAGATCCTTCATCGGCTGAACAAAGATATCCCGATTATTCAGCTAGTGCCCCAAAATACCAGCCAGACACTGCTACAGGGGCTGAAGGCCCGGATGGCCACGGTTATTTCACTGGAAGAGCAGGAGCTGCTGTTAATTCAGATCCGCAGGCAGCTGGAACATCTCGAAAAGCGGCGACGACTGCGGATTGTTGAAGCCGAGCTGGCCGAATCAGAAAAGCAATGCCAACAGTTGGCCGAGCTGTCGAGGTTACCGATTATTTATCTCTCTTCAGAGCTGAAACCGGTGTACAGCAATCCGGCTTTCTCAGAGCAATTTGGGCTTGAGGAGCACAATAGCTTACAGCACGAACCTCTGGATAAGTTCACCATATTAAAAGACCGTGACCCGTTAAAAGCGGCGCTGCATGAAGCGCTGGAGAATAATAGTCACGCCATAAAAACAGAGCTGAAAGCACGCCGGGTTGACGGCACCAATTTCCAGGCAACCTTCAGCATCCAGCAAGCCCGCTATCTGAACCAGAACTGCCTGCAGGTAATTATCCACCCGGATAGCAGAAATACTGAAGAGCGCTTCGAAAACCTGGATCCCACAACCGGTCTGTATGATGGTAATTACTTTATAAATGCTCTGGAAAAAGCGGTTCACCGAGCACTCAACGGTGGATCAGACTGCAGTTTGCTGTACATTAAATTTGATAATTACAGCGCCCTGCAATCGGAACTGGGAATAACGGGCAGCGATATCGTGCTGGCTGATGCCGCCGAGGTGCTCCACAAGGAAATAAACAAAATCCACCTCTGCGCCCGACTGGACGAAGGTGTTTTTGCCGTACTGTTTCACGATCCCAGCCCCGATAAAGCCATAAAACTAGCCCAACAGCTGTGCAACGCGATTGCAAAACTGAATATCGATGTCGTCGGCACGATGGTGCAGACAAGCTGTAGCATAGGCATCAGTTCAATCAACGATAACGCCCCTCATTATGTCGAGTTAATTGACCGGGCAAGATCCGCCGCCGATGAAGTACTCAATAATGGTCAACGCGGCAATGGCGCAAAACTGTTCGAACTGAGCACCGATGAACATGAGAATATCGATGACTCATCCATCAAAATGATCCTCGATGCTTTGGAAAATGATAAGTTCCGCATTCTTTTTCAGCCGATCGTTGCGCTGGCATCGACCAATGGCTGGGGAAACTACGAGGTGTTTCTGCGGCTACAGCAAGATAATGGCGAGGACGACTTGTCACCCAATGTATTCCTTTCCACCATGGACCATGCCGATACCAATATCCGCCTGGATAAATGGGTTATCGAACACACCCTTCGTCGTGTCGCAGAGCAGTTAAAGGAACAACATCGCAGCCGGGTGTTTATAAACCTGACCGCTCAGTTCTATCAGGAACCCGAGATACTCAGCTGGATTGCGGAGCAGCTCAAAGAGCAGCGAATCCCTGCCGAGATGGTGATATTCCAGGCCAATGAATCAGATCTGAGTACCAGCCAGACACAGGCTGAGCAGTTCAGATTTGGGCTTAAAAAACTGGGCTGCAAGTTTTGTATCAAGCATTTCGGCGTCTCAGAAAACCGCGAACTGCTGCGCAGAAAACTCAAGCCGGATCTGGTTAAGCTAGATGGTTCGTACATTCAGGACCTGAACAGCTCGAAAGAGTCCGATAAAGCATTTGCTGCGCTGATTAAGCAACTGAAAAGTGCTGAAATAGGCACCGTCGCGCCTCTGGTAGAGGACACCAAACTGATGGGTAAGCTATGGAAGCTGGGGGTCGATTATATTCAGGGCTACTACCTGCAACCTCCCGGCCCCGATATGAATTACGACTTTTTTGAATAGCAAAAAGCCGACAACCGCGATGCGGAGTAGCTAGATCGCGGCTCCGCCGCTTGGGAAATCAGAACGCTGCTGCGCAGCTCGCTAGCAGCTAGACGTCACTTCGTGACTTGCTAGAAAAAACAAAGAAAAACAGCCGCTGTAGTCATCGATAAGACAACTGCGATATAGTTAAACCCGGTGGGTAACTGGAGTACCCGTATCGTAGTCTGTGATTTTGATGAGTCTGTGTAGCTGGCCAGGCACTTAAGACAGTTCAGACGGATATTCAGGATGAATACCATTGATCCTTTTCTCCTCTCTGGCAGCCCTTGCCTTCGCATAATTAGTCACATTTGCCTGGTACTTTCGACTTCTACGGTACATTTTTTATCCATCCATGGAGTTTAACGTACCTTGTAAGGTAGCAAAGCTTGCAAGCTTTCCAACCTTACAAGGGCAGACTATTAAATTGTTATAAGCTAAGGGAGAGGTTGTGCATCTAGTCTTGTTCGACATAGACGGAACGCTGGTCGAGTCATACGATTTTGATACGGAGTGCTTTCAAGCAGCTATCAAGGATGTATTGGGTATATCCATAGGGCCTGACTGGAGTCGCTATCATCACGTAACCGATTCTGGGATTCTCTCCGAGGTAGTCGAAGAATTGGGCCTTCACAGTGACAGCGAGCGCATCGCAAAGGAGGTTAAAGAGCAGTTTGTGAGTCGAGTAGCGGATTACGTTTCGTGCCACGAAGTATCGCCGATCCCCGGAGCGTATAAGTTTTTATCGCAGCTTGTTTCACGCCAGAATGTCTCAGTAGCCTTTGCAACTGGTGGCTGGGCTGAATCCGCGAGAATGAAACTCAATGCTGCAGGCATTAACTTCTCGGCTATACCATTGGCCTCGTCCTCGGATCACTACAGCAGAATAGAGATTATGCGATTGGCCGAGAGGCTTGCAGGCAATGGTCGTTATGATTCAAGAACCTACTTTGGGGACGGGCCTTGGGACCAGAAAGCATCTGAAACTTTGGGCTATAATTTTGTCTCTGTCGGGAATCGCATTAGTAGTCCTCAATCAATTAGGGATTACACGGAAGCCGATGTGGCCTTGAGATACATTGGCTTATAACCAACGGCTGCACAGCGACCGCACGGTGGTTTGCTGCGGGGGTATCGCAACTTAAACGAATACGGATAGGCCAAGAGTAGCTGTTACCGTTAACCCTATTTTCTGGGACGGGTATTCTCGCCTCATACCCGCAGCCAAATATCTGTTCCGCCATTCCCCAAAACAGCACGATAGGTCAATAGCTTGTCAGAAGGCGGGGCTTTAAGCTCTTGCTTTTTCTAGCAAGTCACGTAGTGACGTCTAGCAACTAGCAAGCGGCGAAGCCGCGTCTAGCGACCTCTTTGCTCTTAAAGCGTATCCCGGTCCCGGAAGCCGATCAGGTACAAAATACCATCCAGTCCCAGGGTCGAGATCGCCTGCTTGGCGCTTTGACGCACCAACGGCTTAGCTCTGAAAGCGATCCCCAGACCGGCAATGGAGAGCATCGGCAGATCATTGGCACCATCACCCACAGCGATCGTCTGCTCCAGACTCACGCCCTCTTTCTCTGCTATCGTGCGCAGCAGTTCCGCTTTGCGCTTGCCATCGACAACGGTGCCGGTGACATTGCCGGTCACCTTGCCATCGACTATCTCAAGTTCATTGGCGTAAACATAGTCAAAACCCATCTTCTGCTGCAGATGGTTAGCAAAATAGTTAAAACCACCCGACAGGATGGCCGTTTTGAAGCCCAGCGCTTTCAGTTTAGAGACCAGTTCCTCAACGCCCTCAGTCAATGGCAGACTGTGAGCGATCTGTTCCAGTACAGACTCATCAAGGCCTTTCAGCAACGCCATACGCCGCGTAAAGCTTTCAGTGAAGTCGATCTCCCCCCGCATCGCCGCTTCGGTGATCTCGACCACCTGATCGCCGACACCCGCTTTCTTGGCCAGCTCATCAATCACTTCGGCCTCAATCAGTGTGGAATCCATATCGAACACCACCAGACGGCGATTACGGCGGTAGATATCATCCTTCTGGAAGGCGATATCCACATCCAGATCACTGGCAATACTCAGAAACTCCTCGCGCAACTGAGCGGAATCGGCAGGCGCGCCGCGAACCGAAAACTCGACGCAGGCACGGGTTTTCTCTTCGCTTTTTTCCAGAGCAGCAGCACCGACAGATACCCGGCCAGACAAACGACTGATATTATCGATATTCAGCCCATGGTCGGCAGCGGTCTGAGTCACCTTGCCGATATGTTCGGCAGTGATCTTACGTGCCAGCAGGGTGATGATATGACGGGACTTACCCTGCTCACTCACCCAGCTGTTATATTCATCAATAGTGACCGGTTCAAAACGGATATTCATATCCATCTCATGCGCTTTGAACAATACATCCCTCAGCAGGCTTGAAGCTTCAGCCCGGGCCGGAACGCCAATCAGAATTCCCAGAGACAGGGTGTTATGAATAACTGCCTGACCAATGTCGAGAATATCGATCTCAAACTGGGCAAGAATACGGGTAATTGAGGAGGTAACTCCCGGCTTATCCTGGCCGGAAATGTTGAGCAGGATGATCTCTTTCATGACCTATTCGCAATACGTTCTGAAGATGAGCGGATTATACCACCGCGAAAATTTATTGCTGTTAAAGATCGAAGCGAATGCTGCACTTCAGGCCCGCAGGCAACCAGTAGTCAGCAACGCAATCTGGCTAATTAAGCACAAATACCCTTGCTTACTGATCATTCGCACGCATATGCAACACCGGGATCGCCTGTCAGCACTCACCGGTACAAAAAATTACTCATTCAAGGTCGTAATCAGCGTTAATACGGACGCCATAAACGCTCATTTCTGCCCCTCTCTTAATAACCACTATTGTTAACCTCGGCGATCGTTTGCTGGCTTCATTGACATTGATATTAAAAAGCAAGCGGTAGTAAGACTCATCGCCCTTTTCACCTATTTTATCGGCGCTAACAAAGGTGGTTTTCTCTATTTCACCAAACAGCTGATAAAGGTTTTTTAACTGAGTTTGTAGTTGTTGATAACTGATCTTCTGTTTAGCTTGCTCGTTAAACAGGCCATATAGTCCCTGATGATCTTGTCGGTTATACAGCATTGTAACTTTTTTCCCCCACGCTTTGGCAACGGAAGGGGCAAAACTGTCTGTCCGGTCATTCATCGCTAACGCTGGGGCAGCTACTTGCTTGACTAACACTAATCCGGTTAGTCCTAAATTAAGTAAAACCAGAACTAAGATAATACCTAAAAGTACATTACTGTTTTTTTTCATCATTACCCTAAGGCTTGTTCACCGCTTGCGCTGTACAGCGAATACCCGCAGGAATTTTATTACCTGGGTTGCGCATGACTAATTGCACACGAAAAGTGCCGCTGGCTGAGTCAATTAAAGGATCCACAATAACAACTTTGGCGGTGCTGGCAGCAATTACTTCTGACTCAGGCTTAATCAATAACTCTTGTTTAAGCGCAACTTTTCCAAAATAACTGGCAGGTAATAGCAGATCCACATGCAAAGGGTCTAGTGTGGCAAGAGACAAAATAGGGTCCGTATTAACGTACTCCCCTCCATTGTTGAAACGGTTAACAACCACTCCCTTAATGGGGCTGGTAACCTTACGCAACTCAAGTTCCTGTTGTTTTAAGCGTAACTCAGACTTAGCTATGAGTAATTCTGTTTCAATTTCATCGCGTTCGTTAGCGGTTAAAATATCTTCGTCGTAGAGATCCATATTGCGCTGCTGCTTTCTTTTAGCAAACTCAGCTCTGACGCTTGCTAATTGCACAGCTTCCCTCTCAACACCGGCTTTTAGCTGGAATAAAGACTGTCCTTTTTTAATACTATCTCCGCGTTTAACCTGCACCTTATCAAGTACGCCGCTAACCGGTGAACTTATTTGCACCTTCTCGCTCGGCTCTAACATACACCCCAACGTTGATAAGGTCAGTTCATCCGCATGAAGGCTTCCGGCCTGAGTGAAAAGAAGACCTGCAGCAAGCATAAACATGACTTGTTTTTTGTTCATTTTTTATCCCCGGTAAATGCCAATGTCCGCTGACGCTGAGTATCTACTTTTATGAGTTGCATACGCTGTTTGTAATGACTTCGTGAAAGTTTGTTCTGGCAACTCAACTGTATGCGATAACCCAACCGATTAGGTAACTTTATCCCCGTAGTGCTAATCGCCTTTATGAGCCTTCTGAGCAGAGGTCCGGCCATCCGTTTAACCAGCTGATCCTCAAATGATAAAATCTCACTGACAGACCCTGGATCTCCCTGGCGCGCACTTCGCCCTGCTAACTGCCTGTCAATTCGAGCCGCATCCTGCAGCTCTGTGATGATGACATGTAATCCACCGGATGCTCGCGTTTCCTCAGTCAACTTTATATCTGTTCCACGCCCAGCCATGCTGGTAGCAACCATAACTGCTCCGGAATGACCCGCGACGGATACGATCTCAGCTTCCTCTTTATCCTGACGCGCATTCAGTATCTTATGCTCAATAGACTCACTAGCAAGGATATTGCTGATTGCTTCCGACGAGGCAACTGAGTTTGTTCCAATAAGTATCGCCTGCCCCTGTGCTACAAGCTCATGCGTGAGCTCAGCAACCCGCTTCCACTTTTCCTGTTCAGTCAGATACACTTCGCAAAATGCTTTCCGGCGCAGACTTTTTTTCAGCAGGGGTACCGTTTCACTGCGCAGTCGATAAACATCTAATAACTCACCTGCCACCTCCCGGACGGTGCCGGTCATACCACACAAATGATGATATTTTCTGAAAAAATTCTGATAACTGATCTCAGCATTTGTTTCCCGGGGTTTGGTCAGCTCACACTTTTCTTTCATCTCAATCATTTGCTGCAGGCCTTGCCCCCAACTGCGCCCGGGCATGACGCGACCGGTATACAGATCGACAATCTGCACCGCGCCCTCCTCATCAATAATGTAATCCCTATCCAGATGATAGACATGCAAAGCAGCCAACGCCTGTTTTACCAACGGCTCACGATAAAAGCTACTATTCCACAGACCATCAAGCGGTTCACAGCATTCGACTAGCAATGTATGGCCTGCTGCGGTCAGATGTACCTGTGAATTTTCATCCTGCTTAAAATGGATCTCTTTCTCATACTTACGAGCAATATCCATAGCGGTCTCCAACAAGAGCTCTTCCCGTTGACCAAACTTTTCCTGCCCTGAAATAATCAACGGCGTTCTGGCTTCATCAATGAATACGCTATCGGCCTCGTCAACGATGGCAAAATGTAAACCGCGTAATAATAAATTATCCGACCAGGAGGAATCCCCTGTCAGTAGGGACGCCTGTTGAATTCGCGTTGTTTTTCTATGAGCCAGAACAAGACTGTCCTTTAAAAAATCAAACGTAAGCTCTTTATTGCTGCAATAGCATATATCACAGGCATAAATCTGCCGCCGTTCCTGTAACTCCTTTTCATGAACAATAACACCTACCGACAACCCCAATGCTTCGTATAGCGGTAACATCTCTTCGCAGTCACGCTCCGCAAGGTAATCATTGATGGTTACGACATGGACCGGAATACCGGCGATCGCGGCAGTCGCAGCGGCCAGAGTAGCCGCCAGGGTTTTCCCCTCTCCCGTTGCCATCTCAGCAATTCCGCCACGCAACATCGCCAGGGAGGCCCTGATTTGCGTGTGATGATGGCGCATACCAAGCACGCGTCCACTCACCTCTCTTATCACGGAAAATGCTTCTATGATTGTCGCCGTACCGATCCCTTCCAGCCGCAGTGTCTGGCGAACGTTTAGCAGCGCCTGCTCCAGCTCTTCAGCGGTATAACGCTCAAGTTCCCCGGAACGTTTAAATATTGCGTTAACGATTCGCTCATTGCGCCGCAACAACTTGTTACTCAGTTTCTTGGCAAGCTCTTTCGATTTCTTCAAAAAGGTGTCGAGACGATTACTCTCCTGCCATTTATACTCGTTTCGCAAACCTGCAATAACAGGTTGTTTACTCGCATATTCAGACACTGAAGTACTCCAGGAAAGTACGACGAACGATACGATAAAGCCTGTAAATGATTGCCTCAGGAGGATGCTCGAACTTCAGATGAATACGCTCTTCCACATAAACAGTGGGAAAATGTTCAAATTCAAGTGCAACGATGAAGTATCGCCGCAATGCCTGAGGTGTCTCGGCAGTAGAGGAAGGATCCATAATAATAGTGCCGCCTGCCGTTTCAGTCA
The DNA here is from genome assembly GCA_024397875.1 of Amphritea atlantica. Lineage (NCBI taxonomy): Bacteria > Pseudomonadati > Pseudomonadota > Gammaproteobacteria > Oceanospirillales > Oceanospirillaceae > Amphritea > Amphritea atlantica. The sequence continues at coordinate 237,060 of CP073344.1, read as the reverse complement.
GTATTCCACTGACTGCTTCTTTTGTCGCTGCCGGAAAGACAAACCAGCTCTGAGGTGTTAATTCGGTATTCAGATCAGATGTTTGCAGCGCGACTACGGTCTCAGATTTTTCACGCACCAGTTCAATATCAGTTTCTGGCACCATGCCACGAATCGAAACGTTCTTATCTGTTATGACATGCCCAATCAGATCACCACGTCTGATAAACATCCCCGGCAGGTCTGCTGGATTTCTCAGAGACCAGATACCGTCAGCCTGAGCATATAGTTGTAATGATGTAAGTCTCGTTTCGTTCTCTTCCAATTCAGAGCTTAATCGCGACAATTGATCATCGTATATTTTCAACTGAACAGGGTCGTTCCAGACACCTTGTCGTTCAGCACTTGTCTCTATAAATTGCTGTTGTAAGACGACTTGTTCTTTCCGCAATTGGGGATTTGTGCAGCTAATCAGCAAGTCGCCTTTATGAACAATCGCACCCGATGGTTTATGCAGTTTTTCAACAAAACAATTTTCTTCCGCCAGAACACGACGCTGTTCGCCCATTTGCACCACGCCTTCAACCGTCGTGGTCAACGGTAGTGGCATCACACATAAAAGCAGCAATACGATACAAGCCGTCACAGGAATCATTACCGAAGGGCTTCGCCGTCCCGTCCGAATATCAGAGTCTTGCCAGGCTTTTTTCAGCAGTTTGAAGTTTGGCACAATCAATGTGCCTACCAGCGCCCAGATCGCCAGCACAATACCAACAAAGAAATATTTCTGTGCAACGAATAGTACGATGGTGACCATCAGGAACATGCGATAGATATAGGATGCAAAGCCGTAGAAAAATAACCAGAGCGCCTCACGCCGATCATAAGCGGGTGACATCAGGCCACTCACGCCAAACATGAAACGCTTAGTCAGCCATCCCCAGTATTGATTGGAGCGCTGACCAAGGTTAGGTATTTCTATACAGTCTGCCAGTATGTAATAACCATCGAACCTGAGCAGTGGATTACCATTCACCATAATGGTGGATAATCCCGCAATAAAAATAACGTTATAAGCAATAGACTTGATCAGACCAGGCTCAGAATTGACCCATACAAACATCGCCACCGCAGCAATAAATAGCTCGATGATAATACCGGCAGAGCCGACTAAAATGCGCTGTTTCTTACTCGCAAATGCATTGGTTGACGAAGCATCAACATAGGGCATTGGTAACAGCACCAGTAACATAACACCTAGTTCGTGAACTTCACCGCCGCCCCGTTTAACGCAATAAGCGTGTCCCAGCTCATGCAACAATTTGATTATTGGATATACAAACCACAACAGCAGCAGGTTATCCGCCGCTAACACCCGGTCAATAACGTTTGATGTTAGTTCATCCCAATGCTGGCCAACCATGAATAGCATGCCAATAACCATTGCACACCAGATCAATAGTGCAATCGTGGAGAACAATGGCTTCACATATTTTTGCGTAGCGACTAAAAACCTTTCAGGATCGACCAGAGGGATTTTTATGGATAGTGGTGACTTCAGCTTGGCCATCCAGCGTGTTCTTTCTGCCTCTTTACCACGCTCAAACAGTTCACTGATATCACCGCTGGTATCCATGCCGACCAGGTTCGCTTGATAAAGGCTGGCCAGTAATTGCAGCATCTCCTCGTGCGTCGGCATCTCTTCGCCCAGCCGCTGAGACGATAACTCCCATAGCCGGTCAATTGTCCGCTCGCCATTCATCAACCCCACAATCAGATAAGACTGAGGCGAAAGACGACGCACCTGACCGGTGACATGATCCTCGAGGACATACCAGCGCCGACCTCGATAGCGATGGGCATTGACCGTAACATGATGGCGTAACCGGGGTTTCAATTCGGCAATCTGATACCAATCGCTGGAAAACAAGTTAGCACTCATGATAACTCCATATCAGTCAGCTGGTACAAATGAACTATCCCCAGAAACGCCATAATTGAAGTTTCATCCAATCGACCAGGCCACGCGTCCAGATACTAATCAACAGGCGCTCATCAACATATATCTGCGCCACACCTTCAAGACCAACCCGTAACATGTCATCCCGGTTTTCAAAATCGGCTTCAACACGATAAACAGTTGAACCTTCCTTGACCTCCGCCATCGGGTTTATATGGGTGATTCTGAATGAAAATTTCTGATCAGGCAGTGCAGCTAAAACCAGCTGGCCCGTTTGCCTCTGGCGGATATCGTTGATACGAAACTCATCGACATACATTGCTAACCTGAAATCACTACGAGGAGATAACTCGAATAACACATCCCCCTGACGAACCAGCGTGCCTATCCGCTGACTCAGATCCCCCGACACAATAAGCGCATCAAACGGGGCCTTCATGGCCGCCTGAGAGATCTGGTACTCAAGCAGTTCGATTTCTGCCCGCGCCCGTTGACTCTCGGCATTATTGATCTGCACCTGCGTACGCTCACTTCTGGCCAATGCATCTTCATACTTACGCCGGGATGTTGCTTCCTGATTTACCCAGCTCATCAACTGCAAGCGCAATTCGCGCGTATCCAGTTCTGCTAACAATGCCCCCTCTTTCAGGGTATCACCAGCCCTCGACGTGGCTTTCTGTAAATAACCATCATAAGGCACAACGATAGAGCGTATCTCAGCCCCCTCAATAACGGCATCCGCGCTTATGTTGTAACTACCAGAGACCAGACTAAAAAAGAGCGATAATAAAAGCAGGCTAAAAATCACAATCTTTCGGCCCAGATGTCCAGGACCAAAAAGAAGACTCAGTTGATTTTTAAAACTACGAAAAATGTAAGCATACAACGGCAAGCAAGATTGTCGCTTTTCTTCAAGCACAACACCGACAAAATTAGTCAACGCTTCTGCTGTCAGTTGTTCGTCTTTGGTGAACGGCTGATCTGAGGGACGGTCAAAAAGAACCGCTCCATAGCATGATTCCTTATCCACCAGCGGGATAGTCATCAGTGCTCGCTGGCCCTTTTCACTTGCTAATAAACTGTGCGCATGCGTCACACGATTATGGTCATCCAACTCTGGCCATAAAATGGATTCTTGCTGATCTACTGCTTCCTGCATCGCCTGTGTTGTTAATTTGACTAACTCATGTTTTTTACTATGACCGCTACTATCTGATTCAGAATGAACCTCTAACTCAGCATTTTTCACAAACCCCAGCACGACGCGCTCGGCATCCAGATATTGTCCCATCAGATTCACAAAACGCAGCGCGGCATGCTCAAAATCGCGTTCTCCGAGGACATAAGCAATACTATCAATGACAATATGCTGACGCTGATTATCCCGGGCCACAACACCTAAGAGGTTTCGGGAAAAGCGTAACTCAAGCCATCCTGCACAATATTCAATAACCGCCAACGCTTTGTGTAGTTCAGCTTCATCTTCTGCACTGAGCATCAAGGTAACAACGGCGCGCAGGGTTCCATCGACAAAGACAGGATAACTGCCAATATGGTGCTTACCATCATTTAAAGGCATGATAAGTGGCTGCTTTTTCTTCAGGGTCTCTTCTGCTGCATCCAGCAATAATTTGTCCTGAGCGTCCACTTCCGGCCAGACAGCAACCGAGTGAAACTGCCCACTTTGTGACTCATCGGCAACGACTAATCCTACACGTACCTGAGGTAGCTGACTGCACAACCACTCCAGCCAGGTAAAGTGCCAATTCTCATGATGGGTATCCAGCAACCCATTCAGCTGCTGAATTGAATCCGGCAACGAAGCAGTTATCACACCCATAAATAAATTCTTTTTTTATCTGTATAAATATAAAAATGCCCCGGCATGTCAAAACATGCCGAAGCGTTTAGAAGTCAGCCGTCTCTCGACTAATTAGCTTTTATTTACGCCTGCATCATCTAGTGTACCAAAACGTTTTTCATATTCTGCTACAACGTTGTTCAGCAGCTGTGATAAACGCTTCGCAGCGAATGGGCTAAGAATCATGCGATCAGTCAGTTCAATACCCACTTCTTTTTGCCCTGCACGCCATGCCTGGTTAGTTCCAAACAACAATGTCACTTCCTCTCGTGTACTGGAAACATTGCATACATTCGCGTAAGAGCTTCGCATCTTGCTATCGTCCCAACGAATCGTCGGTCCACTCGCTTTCTTATTTTCTACAGTATCGCCAGACATCTCTATTCCTCAGTGTTTTTCGTTTGAATAAATTGATATAACGTCCTGTTTCTGCCAGATCGAATACTTCCGGCTGGACTGAGTTTTACGCAAGTCTTGCAAGTCTCCCTGAATAACACTCTCCTCATCACTTAAGCGACTCAGTCGCCATCCTCGCTGACCTGCCACATTGGCGGCTAACAGAAGTCCAACAGCCAGGGAGTCTGACAGAGGAGCACTCAAAGGCATCGCGTATTCACTTCCTACTTCAGCAATATCATCCTTAGAGCGGTTGTCAGAATAGCCCTCTGCTGGCTGCCAGGCCCCATTACTGTGTGAAAGCTTATTCTCTGCGGCGACTGGAATTATGCCATCTTCTGGTTCGACTGGTACAGCAGGCTTCTTATCTTCTTCTGGCGCAGTTTCAGCTTGATACATGTGACCAGAACTTCTTCGTTCTTCAACAGAAAGCAGCGGAAGATTTCGCAAAAACTCTTGCAGCTCACTGTCTGTCATTCGGGAAAGCTCTTCACCATTCAGTAGTGGTGTGAAACGCAAAGCGGTATCCGTCCGTAGGGGGGCATTGTCAGAATTGTCTACATTTCCAAATGTGACATTGGGTTGCTCAACTCCCACCCCCTGACCAGCTCCATAAATGCCAAATAAGCTGGAAGATATCACTTCACGATCGGTCGGGTCAGAAACAATCAAAAGCGACGTGAAATCAGCAGAATCCTGAATTCGGGCATAGTTTCCAATAATGACATCGGTTATTAAGTTGCCGTCGTAATAGTCGAAGCCAGCGCCGCCGACCATAATATCAAATCCGTCTCCGCCTGAAAGCAGATCACTGGCACCAAAGGTGGGTAAGGTAGACTGGAAGTCTCTCAGACCGGTAGCAGATATAGTAATTTCAACAAAGTCACCAAAGATGGCATCCTCACCGTCCTGACCGTTAATAGTATCGGAACCTGCACCACCCAGGCCGATATCATTACCCGCACCAAGATTAAGCGTATCGTCTCCACCCAGGGTCGGATCAACATCATTCCTGATGAATAGTGCAGGTTCAGTCGTAAAGTTATATTCAAGGATACCCGTATCAGCAATGACAATGTCATTATCAGCACCAGAATTAACTTCATCACTGCCCAAGCCAGCAAACACAATGTCATCACCAGCACCAGAAGAGATAGTGTCACCACCCGCACCTTCGTTGCTGGTAACAATACTCTTCAACTGGCCTGCTTCGAATAGCACTTCACCAGTATCACCCAGAATAACGTCTTCACCGGCTCCGGACTCCACTATATCCGATCCAGGACCCGCCAGAATAACGTTGTCGCCATCACCGACTTTAATAGTGTCAGCGCCACCTAAAGACGTTGGCGCTGTCGTTACTCGCTCAAGCACATTATCTATATAGATCAGCTCACCGTTATCACCCAGCACAACATTGTCGCCACTCGCATCCACCACAACATCATTGCCCAAACCGGCGATAATGCGATCATTGCCTTCACCACCATCGATGGTGTCTGCACCATTCACGGTAATATCATCGCTGGTGATAAGTGAAAGATCATCCAACTCACTGGCCAGCAGGTCATTTCCAGTCGCATCCTGTGCTGAGCCTTCATCACCGAAGAGGATGTCGTTACCGGCATCTCCGAAGATAAAGTCATCACCGGCATTACCTCTGATAATATCGTCTTCAGAACCACCGTTTATAGTATCGCTGCCATCGTTACCCTCAAGCGTATCGCGACCTTCATCACCATAGATAATATCGTTACCCTGGTTGCCGAAGATACGGTCATCGCCAGCATCACCAAACAACACATCATCCCCCTGGCTGCCGTAGATAAGGTCATTATCTTCGTCACCGTGAACGCGAATCGCCATAGTAGCAGTACCAGCATAAACCTCATCTTCACCGGTATTGCCGAAGATATCCAGACGACGGGCTTCGCTATCGCCCAGCGGCGCCAGTATTGCATGAGCCGGGTTCAGCAGATCATCTGTCGCTGTAATGGTAAAGGTATCGCCACCTTCGTTACCGTATAGGCTGGTGACACTAACGCCTTCCAGATACAGGCTCTCGACGCTGAACTGATCGACACCTTTACCTGCCCAAATAACCAGATCGTTATTATAATTTCCGCCGCTAGCGGTGTAGGTAATATCCGCAACCGACATGCCTATGATACTGCCGACACCCGACAACGAACTGAAAGTAGCGTTATTGGCAACCTGAGTATCAAAGTCGCTGACAAATAGAGCGTTAGCACCGGCACCAGCATCAATATGCAATTCACCAAGAATGCCATCCAAATCACCGTGAGCGCCCGCCTGATTGGTTAAATCACCGTTGGCGTCGCTGGCAACATAGATCGAGTCTTCACCCGCAAAGGTATTAATGTTGGTTTCAGTATCCTGATGAGTCGACAGCACATTGACGCGATCGTTACCGCTACCTAAATTAATATCCAGCGTATTAATGTTGTAGTAGTTGATGCCATCCATTCGGGTTTCAAAAGTCGCATCACCAATAATGTCAGTAATTTCAACATCGCGATACTCTCCCTGGAACTGAATCAACCATTCGTTGCCAACCTGTGTAACAGAGATATTATCCGTGTAGGGTAAGAAATCTTTTTGATCCGACAGATCATCATTAACAAACGAAGCGGGCTTATTGTTTGGATTCAATAATGGCCGCAGTGCTTCAATGATTTCAGCCTGAGTAGCGGTAACCGAAATGGACGCCGTTAACTGACCCAGAATTTCCAACTGATAAGTGCCCGCTGATGCCGGTGTAACCGTTTGAATCCGGCCGGTTTGTGGCATGATGGCAGCTTGTCTGGTGGTACTGGTTCTCACTTCAACAGTCGCAGTAGCAGCAGCAATTAACCCCGTCTGATCAGTAATTTCCAGCTGTGGAATAGGATTACCTGCCAATTCACCACCAAAAGTAACGGTATAGATGTAACCATTCACAATCTCCTCACGCTCAACAACCAGACCCGCGTCAGCACTATAGTGGTCTCTCAGAGCCGTCTGCAGAGTCGCTTCCTCAAGGTCATTGATCGCTATCTCAACACCACCAACATCCAGGATATAACTTCCGGATACAGCCCGAATATAGAGCGACTGAATCTCTGCCAGCGACGGCATATCCAAACCCGTAATACTGTCGTAAGTAACGAACATGTCGTTATTGTTGTCATCACCAGTGTCATTAATGATCAACTGGTTATCACCGGCTCCGCCATCAACCACCAGCAATGCCGCAATCTCATCGGCTAATTGCTGCTGACTACCCACGGTAATAATATCGTCATCATCGCCGGTCTTAAGCGTCAGCGCACCTGCCACCGTTTCGACGGCAATACGGTCATTCCCTCCTTTGGTTTCAATCGTAGTGCTGCCCTCATGGGTCGATTGAATCGTCAGGTCATCAACCCCTTCACCCAACTCAATCGACAGCGCTTCAATATTGGCATACCGAATTCCACCCGGGATCTCTTCATCACCCAGTCTGATGCTCTCACCCATACCAAAGCCTGTGATAGTGTCTGCCGTTAACGTACCACTTTCAGCAGCAGGGCTGGCACTATTATAAAGATTGAGCACATCCACCTGAGTATCTTCTGTCACCCGGGTGTTCATGTTCACGGGATTAATGTAGTAATCCCGTGCCGTTGGCTCAACACCATCTGGCCAGTCCCCGACTAAGGTGAACGTTTGACCATTCTGAGACTTAATCTCCATAGTGACGGTTTCGCCCGTGGCGTTATCGACCACGACCAGTTCAAACAGACCGTTCTCCAGGTCGAGATTGAAGCCATCCAGGTGTGTGAAGCTGTCTTTATCCCAGTACTCTGCGGCGCTGTCTGTTACCACGATTTCACCACCGACAGTAGCGATCGAGGTGAGCGTGCCTTCGGTTTTATACCAGTTATTTTCCTCCGGCAATAAGAGTGGGTTTTTAAGGGTCTGACCGGCACTTTCAACCAAACCACCGTCGATAGAGATAGGCCCGCGAATACGGTTGAGGCGTTCGCCTAACGGCTCAAATACCTGCGCATCACCACCATCAATAATGTTGTCATCGACTGCCGACAGGGTAACGGTCTGAATGTCATCCCAGGCAACCTGACCAGCCGTAGGCGTACCACCCGTAAAGGTGATGCTAGACGTACCCGGATTTACCTGTACCAGATTGTGCTCAGCCGTTTTACCGTCTTCGAAGGCATAGTTACTATGATAGGTACGCGTTGCTATTCCGGCAAAATCAACGGTAACAGAATCCGGCACCATTAAGCCGGTCACTGGATCGAGCACCATTGGCTGACCTGACAACACCACCTGATAGGAGTCATCCTGCCAGGTTTCGTCGACATAACCTTCCACGTCAGTCATCAGGTAGCTGACTTCAAAACGATCACCCGCACTCAGACTCAGAGTTGAAACCAGGTTATCCCCGTGGCGACGGTTATATTCATCGTAGTTTTTGTCCGTCAGAACATCAGCAGCATTCTTAAAGGTATAGGTATCGGTTTCCGCGTCATAGCTATCAATGATCGCTACCTTACCCGCGTTCGCACCCGAGGTTACCTTCAACAACATACCGTCCATCTTCACATAGTTACTGTCGGTGGCATGGCCATCGAGTGAAATATTCAGCTTATAGTTTTCAGTCATACCCTGAAGATAGGTACTTGAATAGGTATTGCTGTCATAGGTTACTGAATTGCTATATGAGCTGGTAAACAACGTCTGCGTATGAGTAGTCACTTCAGTACGCACAATCACATCTGTTGTGTACGTCACTGAATAACCGACTTCGACCCGATAACTGCCCTGATTAGCAAACAGGAATTCCAGCATAGGATCCTGCCCACTACTACTGCCGTTATCCGCTAACCAGCTAAAGTCTTTATCAAACGTCATCTCTGTGCCGTTAACACTGTAATTCAGATCCCCAGGCAGAGATGTCATGTCAAACACTTTCATATAAGGCAGATAGGCTTGTGAGTATGTCACCTGAGTGTCAACTACACGTCTGGACTCTGTGAGAGTGTCAAAAATAGTGCCTGAAGATGTAAACGACTCACTCCTATAGTTATAAGTTGAACTATCGCTATAGGCTTTACCGTAGTCGATATCGAACAAGCCCTGAACCTGAGTTTTGCGCCCATTCGAAATAATGGCGTCATCAATTCCGGCATCAACTAACACCTGATTACCAACGGCAGTTGCCGTGCTGCTAAGCCCGGCGGTATAAAGCTTACTCATCAAACCATCGGCAACGACCTGATTAATCGGATCAGCCGCATCTATATCGCTCTGAGTCACTAAATACGTGTACGTGATGCCATTGACTGTAATCGACCATGCATCACCGACAGCAGGTGAAGAGTCAGTATCCAAATCCAGGGCATACAGATCGTACCGCTCTCTGCTATCAGAGCTAGGCTGGTCTAATGGTTCATTGTTTTTAATCGTCAGACTGGCTGTAACACTACTTTCATCATCAGCGACGAACACTAAGGCATTCGCCACGACTGTCACCGTAATACCCGCTAATCCGTTAGTCAGCGCTGTGGCAACACCCGCTAATCCACCAGACGCTCCGGCAGTGCCATAAATCGTCGACAATGAACTGCCGGTGTAGGCTACGTCATTATTGCTGGAATCCTTAACCTCGATGGTCCAGATATCACTACTACTATAGCTGTAACCAGCATCAATCGTTAAGGCCTGGGAATAAACCGTCACATCAGAACCGCTTCGAGAGGCTTCAACACTCTCCGTCACCACCGCATTCAGCGTCAGACCCGGACTTGTCGTACCACTGTCCCGGGTGATCACCAGAGTATTACTGGTGGTGACATAAGTAGCGGTATAAGCACCAGACGTCAGCTGTGTGGCCAGATCGGTCCCCACAGCATCAAGCTCGGTATCGGTCGTTGGGGCAGTGGCATTGCTGGCCACGGCTGTTGAGTCAGCCAGAACACGCCAGTTTTCAGCGTTGATGCTTCCATCAAGAACCAGTGTTTGCTGAACTACCTCATTTGAAGTAGAGAAACGGGCATCTGAAGTGACCATACCGCTGCCATCAGTACGTTTCACAACAAACGAAGTATTACCACTGGTATAACTAACGGTGTAACCAGCACCTAACTGAGTGTTCAGTTGCGCTTGAATATCATCGGTTATTGCAGCCAATGTTGGTGCATTACCCGCACCGTTATAATCACTCGTGTAAGTGCCCGTTTTACCATCAACAGTAACAGACCAGGTGCGGTTGCTGGCAACGCCTGTATCGATGGTAAACTCGCGTTCAATCAACAGCGTAGAAGCACCCGTATCAACAACCCTGTCATCGACCACTCTGACGCTGACGGCTTTACTGGCGCTATCCGTAATAGTTAACGTCTTAGTACCATTGTCGTATTCAATCCGATAGTCCTGGCCTAGCACCGCTTTGACTGCGCCAACCATACCCGCACCCACAGTATTGAGGTTATCCGCACCGGAAGATTTATCGAAGGTGTAGTCCTGACCATCAATGGTGACGATCCAATCCTGCCCATTAGCAACACCAAATGAAGGTGCTTTCAGAACCAGATTGGTTTCCCGCAATGCCGTAGATGTTTGCACCGCAGAATAAGCAGTTTCATGGGTAATCGACAACGTAAAGCCGTTTTCAGTATTGGTAATCACGACATCGTCTGCGGAGCTTCCCTTAGCCACGGTAAAGAAGCTATCCAATCCGGTATTGGCATCTTTTAGCTTGTTCAGCAGTGACGTAGCAACATCGACACCACTGGTACCCGCAGCCTCAACATCATAAGTCACACCCGAAACAGTCACATGCCATTTATCACCCGCTTTAACCGTTGCCGGGAAGTTTATACCCGCCGAGGTATACCATCCGCTGGAGCTACCAAGGGTAGAGTCACTGCTGTTAACGGAACCTGCTGCGCTGAACAACATGTCATTAGTCACTTCGAATATGTAACTATCCGCTTTATAAGAACCACCACCTTCAATAGTGATGTGTGACATAGAGTCGTCAATTGCACCACCTACGTCGACATTACCAATCAGAATATTGGGTTCGGTATACCAACCTTTGTTGTTACTGCCCGTCAGAATGTCACCATCAATGTCACTGATGATTTGACCACCGGTGCCGTTGTAGAAGTACGTTTCATCCTCGACCTCCAGAAGTGCTGACTGGGTGAAGTCGAACTCTGTCGTGACCTGCTGCGGCAAACTCAGATGCAGCTTATAATCAGTGCCTTCGGGCACGCCTTCCCATACGGGATTGTTGCGATTCGTATTACCTTCAACCTCAACAAAGTAGGTGCCCGCTTCGGTGATTTTGTAATTAATGTAGCTGTTATTGTAATAGGTCGCGGGCAGAACCGACGTTTGCCCCTGATCCAGTTTCAACAAGTTGGTTTTGCTCTGCCAGTAAACACTGTCCCCATAAGCATAATCCGAATCCACATCCGCCCAGAAATCAATCCCGGCAAGGCCTGCCGCATCAATCATCGGTTGAGTCACGGTGAACTTAAAGTAATCTCTCGTGCCATCGCCACGGCCATTAACAGTAATATGCGGTGCGGCTTTAGAATTTGCGATAGTAGGGTCTGTCGCAGTTGTCCAGCGCGCGGCACTCAGATCCTGAGCCGTCTTGAAGGAGTCATTGCCTTGCAGCTCTTCCACTTCCGCCAGGCCAAAGCTCGCGTCAACCGAGCTGCCAGTACTGTTTGCCAGTACCATGCCTTCGCCCAGCACCGCCTCAGCCCCCGTTTCAGTGACTTGCGCACGGCCATTATCCTGAAGAATCAACAGGGAGGGTGATTCGTCATCCGCGATGGTGACATCAATCACACCCATAGCCAGACCGTTGTAGTATGGGTCAGTACTGCTTACGATATGGCTTAAGCGACCATAATGAATTCCTTCAGTGACTGAATCATCTATGGCAGTAAAGGTAACTGTTTGAGCCTTAAACCAATCCTGCGGAGTGAAAATCAGCTGAGTGACACCACCGGTTGATAACTGTCCGTCACTCTCTATTGTGATGGTCACGTTAGCCGATGGCTGATGACTTAGCATCAACTCATAGCTATCACTACGCAGAGACGCCACTGCTTCAGCGACGAGCGGCTCACTGCTACTCTTAGCAATCAGAACGGTTGGAGATACTGAGCGTACATCAATGTTGCCCATGACCTGACCACTATAGAACGCGTCATTAGTGATTATTGTGTGGGAGATTAAACCATCTGACTCACCGCCATTAGCGTCACTGTAAGAGACCACCTGAGGCCCCCAGTTTGCTGCGGTAAAGGTTAAAACGGTTTTATCCGTCGCCATGGAATCTGGCGTATCAATTTCAATTGTGACATCCGCCGTTGGCGCCTGAGATAACGCTACCTGGTAGCGATTATTGCTCATCAGGGTCACGGCCACATCAGGATTATTATCAATCACTTTATGTGACGTCAGATCATCATCTACGACTTCTGCTGAAATCTGACCCACCAGAATACGATCATACCCATCGCCATCCTGATCGGTATCACCCTCCTGAACCGCATGGCGAATAACAACATTGCGAACACCTTCAGCCAGATCATCGTCAGGAGCCGTGACTGTCACCAGCTGAGGAATAAACCAGTTAGTCCGATCGAACATAAGTGTTGTGGAGTCTTCGCTGCCATTCAGAGCGACACCTTTACCGCCCTGCTTCAATTCCAGCTCAGTTGCCAGAACTGCGCTCGCGGTTACCCGCACAACATCCTGCGGTGCACGGGTCAAAACCACTTCATAGGTATTATTGGTTTTGTTCCTATCGGCTAAAACAACACCCGCGGCTTTCTCAAATGTACGGATTGATGAACCGACAGGGCGGACAATAACACCCGCTTCATCATCGTCCATCACATCGGCAGAGATGGTATTAGTTAACGCCAGGAAGCGACTGTCATTGGTAGTTAAGGTATGTTCCAACAGACCACTGTGCCCCTGAAGATCATCAGCAACAACGGTCACAGCATTACCGTCATTTCCACCGGTTGTATTAAAGGTATCGCTGCCCAGGCCACCGATCAGGTTCAGGTCCAGATTTTCACTGGTACTGTAAATATAGAAGTTATCGTTACCTTCCATACCATTAATAATTAATCGCTCTACCCCTTCAAAGCCAATAAAGCGACCGGCACCATAAACACCGTTTTCGGTTATCACATAATCATCACCGAACTCAGTACCCAGAATCGTAACGGTATCCAGACCATCACCACCCCGAATATTCACCGGCGCATTCATCGCGTAGTTGATGAAGTCAGCCCCCTGACCACCATTGATGTTGGTAACCGGGGCGTTTTCATCTTCAGGATCTACCAGAACGAAACTGCGAATCAGGAAGGTATCGTTATCTTCATCACCGTTCAGATCAACAGACGCAACGTTGCGGTAGACAACAAAACTATCCTCACCAATGCCACCGTTAAGCGACGCATCGTAGCTGATACCGTTACTGATATAACCCTGGGTCACAAGGGTCGTATCAAAATAGTCCTCAGGCTTCAGACCCGATTCAACATTGTTTCTGGCTGAATTAAATACCTGCCCTACCTGGAAAGTATCGTCACCGGCACCACCATAAACTGACATCTTCGCGCTGGTGTCATCAAAGGTGAAACTGTCATTCCCGGCACGACCATAGACGTTAATTTCGTCGTTAGTATCGATGTTATAATTAACGCGCTGAACGGGTGCCCCAACAATTGGATTACCCTCTTCATCCACCTGCAAAGCGAAAATAGCATCCGGGCGGAACAGGAAGCTATCCGCCTGATCAGTTCCCTGAATCGCAACCCGGTCAAAGCCAGTATCGCTGGCATCGTCATCGATGGTGATCTCTGACTCACCTTCAGTGGCCAGACCAATGTAGTACCAATCAGAGCCACCTTCACCCCGCAATACCAGTTCGCCACCTATTCCATCAAGGTTCGTTTGCAAATCACTGGCATTGTAGTTGACCCGAATCGTGTCATCGTCAGCCCCCGCATTAACTTCAGCGTATGCTCCGGTATCAGACAGGGTGATGAAGTCATTACCTTCCCCCGTATTTAACTGAATGTTCGAAGCACCGGCCGCTGACACAAAGAGTTTGTCGCCACCGGCCCCGGTGTTAACCGTAATATCGGTTGCGTGGTGCAGGCTTTCGATCGCAACGTTATCAACAACAGCCTGTGTGTTGTCATTGGCGTCGTCGGCATTCAGATTGAGGACGACGTTTTCAACGCCAACCATACGCACAGCATACTGCCCTAAGCCTTGCAGCGTATCGAAAGATACAACGCTCTCAACCGCGCCTTTACTGGTCACGAACTCATCGGTGACGACCAGCGTTTCGTTGATCGTCGTGATAATTTCAACCGACTCAGCTAAATAGAAGCCATAATCATCCTGCACACCGTTGATATTGATCTCATGATCCACGGCCTTGCCATCGATCTCACGGGTAATAATTAAGCCATCCAGCAACGGCGCTTCCACGTCGGTGCGCAGCGCCTGGCCACCATCCAGGGTTTCAATTAACAGGGTGACATTGGCATCATTGAACTCAAGATCACCTATGGCACTCTGACCCACCGCAACGGCGTAAGCTTTCCAGTTATCAGCCGTCAGATAAACACCGTCATCTAAGGTATTACTGGCTGCGACATCATTGGCCCCACTGTCCTGATTAAAGCGACGCAGCGCGACCGCTTCCAGAATAACTTCGTGATTGGCACCGACACCATAGTAAGCGTAGCTGTAATAGGAGTGATCCAGATTATCGATGATCTCTGAATACATATTATTGAGAAGAATCTCCTTACCCCGTGTATCGCTGCTATTACCAACAGTACCGCTGACCCAATTAACACCCTGTACTCCAGAGGTATCACCCACGGTGTAATTGATCGCCAGAATTTCACGGGTATCAATCTCACGCACAACGTTGTAGTTGGTTTTACCCGCCGTACTGTCAGCCTGCGGGCCATCGCCCCAGCCATTATCATTACGGGTGAGTGCCTGAACATCATCAGCATTAGGGTCTAAACGACCCACATAGTCGCCCAGAGACGCATTCCAGTCATACGCCGCATCCCAGGTAGCGTCATCCCAGATGTTCTGCGAGTATTCATAGCTCGTAGAACGAATCGATGTATCCAGCTGAGTCTGCTTATACACCCTGAGGGCGGAATCAGATGCGATGTCGTACACTCTGCCGTCGGGTAAACTACCGTCTTTAAGCTGCGCACGTACGCCGGACAGATCCAGATAGCTTCTCAAATCTTCAAGACGGGCAATCACATCCGTCTTGAGGCCAGAAGAAGGTATTTCATCCAGCATGGGATCAATCAGCAGAGCATCCAATACATCGAGAGAGAAATCATAGGTGCTGATAAGGTTCTCGCCCATCAACTGCAAACCGCGTTTAACAAAACCATCTAAGCGATCGATGAAGGTCGTATCCGACACAACAGGGTTTGAATTTGCCAATGCCGTTACTGCGGTTTGTAATGGATTGAGGTATTGAAGTGCTGTGAACTCCTCCACCAGAAGGTCTTTCGACAAGGTAATGCTGGCCTCAGCGACATCTCCGTTCAGCAGGTCATCGAGAAGGCCTACCTGAGTATCTTTATGCGCGCGGACTAAAGCGCTCTTCAGGTCATCCGGAGTAAAGCCGGTACCGTCGGTCAGCTCAGCTAATTTGGTGAGATTAAAGTCAAAATCCACCGTTTCTAATTGTTGTTTCTCTAAAGTAATGTCCAGACCTGAAGTATCTCTGGCATTCACGGTCACCGTATCGGTATCCGCTCCGCCCACGACACGCACTAAGCCGGCAATACGCGCCATATCGTAGTTCTCGGGCAGTACTTTCAGCACACTACGCTCAGGCAGATTGTCAAATTTATACGCCGCCGTACCGGTGATTTCTTCAGCACTATAGTTCTGCACAACATTAATGGTGGTATCGCTTTCCTTCTTAGCCTCAACATCGTAAAACAGCGATATCATATCCCAGAACATATCTTTACCGGGTGTTGATCCGGCGACACCAACGCGGTCATATGAAGCATACTTTTCATCGCCTACACCGGTCACGCCCTCCCAGGGAGTGGTATAGGTGTAATGGTGTGTGCCAAAGAACCAGTAACTGGCCTGATGATAAACCGGCACATTGCGCACGTAGACATCCGTCAGAAACAGATCCGGATCGTAGCCCCAATTATCAATTTCAGTGGCGCTATTAGATGAGCCCAGGCGAACCCCATCACTCTGAATAATACTGCCGGTGACTGTCTGACCTATTACCCAGTTTAAGTAGGTTCCGAAGAAAACATCGTCCAGCGCTATATTACCCGCTTTGATGGATCCCGTATCAGCCAGACGATCAAACAGATCAAAATCGATCTCATCGGGCAACTCTGGCGCGATAGCGTGCCCCAGTTCAGTAACTTTTACCTCTTCTATCGGCGCGTATGTAGCGAAGTAATTCTCCCAGTCGCCATCAGGGAAGTTTTGTCCCCACTCCTGGCCAGAGAAATTCAGCGCCTGTTCCAGCAAGTCGGTGTTTTGAACGTAAGCATCAACTGCGGCGGTATTGTCCTGGCGAACATTGAACGTCCAGTTGCCGTAGTTTTTCCTTTCGAGACTGGACAGGCTGACACCATTGACCGGGTTGTTACGTGCCCGTTCAACGCCCTGAGCGAAGAGTTTTAAGGCAACCGTCAAGTTAGCCTCAAACAGACGCCAGTGGGCCTCATCAATAACCGGGTTGGCATCTGCCTGCACCCATTTCTGGAAAAAGGCTTCCCAGGCGGCGGCATCGAAGCTGTTATCACGTTTGGTGAAGACAACCTTATTATCAGTGATCGTTTGCGAAACCAACGCGTCATCAAGCACATTCTGCTCGACGGTATAGGTGGCATTGGATTCCGGATAAGTAACGTTAAAGGTTCCACCGGCACCACCGTAATTGATATGGTCATTGCCAGACCCCAGACTCAGCAACAGGGTTATATCGGTATTCAGCCCGTACAGGTTAATGACATCCTCACCTGCGCCAGTCAGTAACGCCAGACGTTCGATACCCTTAACACCTTCAACTTTAAGGCCCGCACCGTAAATGTACTGTTTATCATTTTCATCGGTGAATATATTGAACTCATCACCAAGACGGGTGCCTGACAGAATCAGCGTATCGAAACCTGAGCCACCAAAAATAGATACGCGATTATTTTGCACGTAGTTGATCATGGTGTCTTTTTCATCTTCAGCGGTGAGATTATTCTCATCGCCAGCCCCGGCGACAATACCGCCACCGCCGGTATCACTGGCGGCACTGGTAGACGCTATTCCACTTTGTAAGTGAGATTTCAGGAAGAAGGTATCGTCATCCGCCTCACCATATAAGGACAACTGGCCAATGTTATGGTTGACCTCAAAATAGTCGTCACCGATTCCGCCATAGAAGAAACTATTATTATTTACACCGTCGGTAATACCGTTGCGACCTTTGACCACTTCGATCAGCTCACCATGGCCATCATCCACGAAGTGGGTTTCGATAACACGTCCGATCAGGAAGTTATCATCACCGGCATCACCGGAGACATTCAGTGAAGCCATGCTGCCATCGACAACGAAGGTATCGTTGCCACCACCACCATGAACAGACACAGTGCCAAGGCCTTCGTTGTAATAAACCCGTTGATAGAACTCAGGATCTGCCATTGAGATTGATGGCGTGGTACTGGCAATCGCATCGGCAATATCAACCGGCTTATTGGTCAGTGCAGCGTTACTTGACTGTAATAGATGGAAGTTACCCTGAACATCCTGAGTCGCATCTATGAAGGTTACATACCAGGGGTCGCGGTTAGTTCCTGTTCCCTTGACGTTAACATCGGTGATTTTCTTCTCACCGGTCAGCGGATCCGTCAGCGCTAATAGCGCCGCTTTAATAGTGGCCGCATCATCGGTACTGTTTAATAGGCTGGTAGATACACCATCGTAACTTAAGGTATAACTGCCAGTCTGATCAGGCAATATACTGAAGACCTGAATCTCGTTATCTTTACGCTCAAACATCGCGTCGATATCAGGCTTGCCCGCCAGTAACGCCGCACCGGTACCATCTTCAGCCAGACGCTCCACAAAGGAGCGAATAACAGAGACCGAAGCCGCCGTCGCATCATCAACCTCAAAGCGCATGAATTTATCTTCAGAGGTTAGAGGGGCATCAACCAGTTCAATCATCAACGCATCGCCACCCACAGAAGCGACCCGGGCGACGATACCAGCACCTGCCAGTTTGGACTCTATATCACCGGCGTTATCAGATGCAGATACATTGATGTTGATATCGTAGTAGCTCAGAACAAAGTCACTTAACGCATTGGTGACTGAATTTCTCTGCCTTTCTAACAGCTGATACTGAGTATCGACATCCAGATGAAGCAGATCATCTGCATCATCAGCACCCCAAATTTCCAGCACATCGCTCTCTGTCGCGCCGGTGCCACTATCCAGAATATGGATATTGGACTGATCATCAACATTGCCACTAAGGGTCATCACGTAGTTATCAGAACCGAAGCCGCCGTCAAAAAAAGCGCCTTTGGTGAAATCTCTCACGCCATAGTCATTGCCGCTTGCGCCACCGTATATTTCAAACTGCTCAAACACCCCAACCGTTGTCTCATCTTCATTAATGGCGACATCTTTTGTAGGATCCAGCAGTGATTGCTGCTGGCCTGTCACCTTGAATGAATCATCCGACAAGCTGAAGTTCAAATCACGCTGTTCTATCAACGTATCGATATCATTATTATCGACATCGATATCTTCGAATATATCGGTACCACGACCACCGGTAATAACATCATTACCCTCACCACCGTTGATTCGGTCGTTGTAGTTACTACCAATCAGACGATCGTCACCATCACCACCGCTAAGGCCCAGGTTATCCACAGCCCGTGACAGTATCACCGCATCAGAATTAATGGTGTTGCCCAGAATAGGTTCTTCATTCGGGCTGAAGCCCGCAACGATGAAATCATCCCCGCCCAGAGCATTGATATTAATGGTGTCGAATTTATCGGTGACATCCGACTCGTTCGGTTTGCGATCAATACCACGAATAACGATCGTCACCTGACGTTCGCTTAAGTTATCGGCTTCAGCGAAATCAACACGTCGATGGACAACCTGTACCGTTTCGGTATCTTTCGAGAAGATAGGATCAAGGTTCTCATCAACCAGACCGGTCTCCCGCAGCTCGTGACCTACGGTAAAGTAATCCTGAATACTGGCATCGTCACCCCCTTCAATTAACACGCTATCGTTGGCGTTATCAGTATTGTAGGTAGGGTCTTCAAACCAATCGGTACCGCCATCCAATACCGCTTCACCGCCGCCGTCAGGAATGGACCAGGTAGGCTTTTCAATCATGCGCGGCACATTTTGTTCAATGGTCTGGAACGATGACAAGTACCCTTCCGCTGTGCCCGTCGGTGAATTAAGCGGCAACACCGCATAATCACCTGCGCCATCAAGCTCGATATGCCAGTTACCGGCAGCGTCTACCCGCTCAATGACCTGATAGCTGGAGGAAATATTATCAATCAGCGCCTGTACGCCAGCGCCACTGAAATCATAGGTCTGGATGATCGGTACCTGAGATGAGAATCCGGCTAAAGCAATCGTAAAGGTCGTATTACGGCTTAAACCATCACCATCGACCGTTACCAGAGTCGCATTACCCAGTGAGTCAACAGCGTTCCAGGCGGCGAACTTTGTTTGCAGTTCAGTAACAACGGCAAGGGCAGCATTACTCGCGGCCGTAGCAGCGGCAATAGCGGCATTCTCCAGAGCCACATCGCTGGGAGAAAGTGCTGCCGCATCTGCGGCTTCATCGGCAACAATCTTAGCCGCATTCAAGGCGGTTAAGTCAACCGTAATCGAAGCGTAATCCGGGTGGCTGAACGTTGTGCTGTTGACACCCAACGGCAGCGTCATGTTAACGTTAATATCCAGCCCGACAGCTAAACTCTCCAGAGAACCTGCACCCGCAGGGTTGACCACAATCGCCTGGCTGGCCTGAGTGTCAAAAGCGATTCTGAATACGTTTCCTTCCTCATGAACAGACACATTAGGGCCGCCTATACCCCCATTAAGCAAAGCCGTTTGCAAACCACTCTCGGTCAGATCAGCGGTGCCTAGCTGAATGCTGAGATCGCCGTAATACAAGTAGGTTCCTGTCACAACATCCGCTTTGTTAATGTATTGCTGCTGTTTGTTATCTGACGTATTAACATCCGCTTTCACTTCCATATTCTGGATGTTGATGAAGCGGTCCATCACATAAGGAGCATCGTTGTTAAGATCCGCGTCAAGAATGGCAACAGTCCATGGATCATTTTCAATACCCGTACCACCTACCCAGACATCGGTGATGGTATCCAGCGTTTCAAGATAAAGTTCCACTTCAAGCGCGCTCATATCACGCTGTAAGACTACCGATTCGCCGTTGTAAGAGAAGTAAGCATGATCCTGCCAGTCTTCCAGATACAAGGCTTGCGTGGCAACGACCCCATGACTCAGGTCGCGCGAGAACGCTGTAGAAGCCTGCACGACGTTGCCGTTCAGCGTGTATTGCTCTGAGCGCAACTGCAGATAATCACCCTCTTCTGTTTGCTCGGCCTGCAAGAAAGTGATCTGCCACGGATCAGCAGCAGAGCCCGTCCCGGTGACATACACATCATCAATAGCATCAAATTTTTCGAGGGTTGCTTCTATCGATGCTGCGCTCAATGTACTGATATCAATTGCTTTATCACCATACCAGAGCGACACAGGCCCCGCGGCCAGCGTTAAATTCTGTACCCGCCCGTTGTTGACCATCACCTGAGATTCAATAACCTGCTGATCAGCAACAGAAACCTCAGAAATTTCAGCCAACTTCATCACTTCATAGGAAGTATCAGCCGTATCCAGCGGAGAAAAGTTGATAGTCCAGTCGCCAGTGCCACTGATAACGACCTCAACAACAGAAGCTCTCAACGCATCGATGGTATTAAACGCGGCCAGAATATCGGCCTCGCTCATCGTGCTGTTCAGCAGCACTTTTTCAGTACCGTACCAAACCATCGCCGTATCGGTATTAAAGTTGATACTCTGTTCACCATTGGTAAACGTAAACACCGCCTCTGCAGGATCGCTAACACCATCAACATAGTCTGGGTTAGGCAGTGTAGTATTCGTGGCCGATACAGACAGCGCATCAGCAATCGTTTCTACAACGGTCAGGTTCAGATCAAAGAAGTCATCATCGGTATTCGTTGTGGCATCCAGCAACTGAATGATCCACTGGCCTGGCTCAGAACCCCAGGTGGCTTTCACTGCGGTGATATCCGGGTGGCTCAGAAGCGCCGCTTCTATGGCCGCAGCCGTTGCCTGCGCCAGTGACACCTGCACGGTCTGACCGGAACCATTCACATAGCTATACGCGGCCAGGTCCAGTGAAACGTCAACCGCCTGACCGTTATAGGAGAACTCAGCAGCAAACGCATTCGCCGGAAGGGTAAGCGCCTGACGGTCACTCGCCGGGAACACCACATGCTGGGTCACCGTCGAAGAGGTCGCCGTTAACGTGCTGACCGCAGCAGCGCTATCCACTAATTCAAAGTTCAGGACGCTGTAGTTACCATCGGTATCGGTAATAGCATCCAATAACTGGACAACCCAGCTGCCTGCGACATCACCGGCAGTGACCACCACATCGTTAATTCCAAAATGCGCCAACAACGCTTGTTCTATGGACGCTTGCGTGCCATCAGCATCGACGGTCACAGTGCCGCCACCGTAACTGACAGAGGTTATTTTACTACCTGCAGGAAGAGTAAATGACTGCTCGGTATTAGTCGGCAGATTGATGTCATCACCTAACACAGTGGTTCTGGTAACGATACCGGCCCCGAGGGCGCTACCACCGGTAACAAACTCAAGGGTATGGAAATTCCCATCCGCACTTTTAGATGCTTCATCAGCTGCAGGCCCTGACGGATTATCAGAGAAGCGAATCAACCAGGGGTTATTCGTGGTTCCCTGACCACTCACTCCCACACTTCCGGCGGGAATACCGGTCAGGCTTTCAAGTGCAGCCTGCACTTCTGCGGTTGTCATCAATGACGATAGCGCAACACCTTCATTGTTATACCAAACAATGCCATTCACTTCGGCAGGCGCGTCTTCGTTATAATCCAGTATGTCAAAAGCCAACAGCTGAGCACCGTTACGAGCTACCTCGCTCATAGTATCGGTAATGGTGGTGACATTGGGTGTGTGATCCGGGTTAGACAGATAGTCAGCCCCCAACACATCCAGATGATACAGATACTGCTGGGTACGGGTATCGCTGCGCTCAGTCATCGGACCGCTATGTTTCTGCACATAATACTGATGTGCCAGCACCAGATAGTTGCTGTTCAGATCAGTGGTCGCGCCGTCAAAGGTAATTACCCATGGATTAGCTTGAGTACCATGAGTACTCAGCGTTGCCGCTGCAGCCGGTGTAACAGTGACGTTACCCACACCAATAGCGGTAATAGACTCAAGCGCTGCCTGCACCTCAGCCGCACTCATACCGGCAGTAATCGTTGCTGAGTTACCCGCTGTTCGGCCATCATCGATTTTCGTATCATCGTAGCCGTAAAACAGAGTCACGTTATCCAGTCCATCAGCCAACCACAGTTCTTGCTGATTGTTTTCCGGTGACGAGGCTAAATAGTCGGCAACATTAACGATGGACTCGAGTACCGGTGCTCCATTAGAGGTGGTCAGATACTTGCCACCCTCCTGCAAATCATAACGATAGAAGTACTCGCCCTGGCGTACATTCGTGATATAGCTCTGAGGTTCTTTCAGCTCATAAATGATGTCGCCATTGGAATCCTTAACCACATCACCATTTTCATCCAGCTTAGGTGTTTGCGCCAGGAAGGCGGAGTAATCAGCTGGATAGACCTGATAATTACCATCAACATCACGATCGGGTTGCCATTCACGGGCTTTATCCCGGCCTAACGTGATATCAACACTCACCAGAGAAGTGTCCATCAAATCACCGATAGTGATATCGTCACTCTCTTTTTGCGTATCGAGTTTCAGAGACTCGATAGCGTCCATGACAATATAATCAGGCGCGAAATCGATGGTTAATTTAGCCCGGGTATCTTTTGTTACGCCATCGGCTAAGAAAAGTGCGGCATTGAGCTTACGCAGATCAACATGACTGGCGTCGTCATTGACTTTTATATCGAAAGTATCTGTACCTGCGCCACCCAACATTAGCAGATTGGCGCCATCCGCCAACGGTGCATAATTCCAGACAACGGTATCATCACCAGCACCCGCATCAACATCGACCGAGCCGGTACCCGCATTGATGATATCGTCGCCGGCATTACCTTCTATATCATTCACGCCACCCAGTATTGGATTGCCTTCTTCGTCTACGCCACCGACTGAGATCTCATCATTGCCGGCACCACCTTTGATGGTGTTACTGCCTAAACCACCGTCGATGAAATCACCAAACTGAGTTCTGAACAACGAATTGTCTTTAGTGATGACTAAAGCAGCACCACCCGGACCATCCGTTGGTATTCCCTGATTGTTGTAGTAATCGTAAGGCGTGCCATCTAATTGGTAGATTGGGGTTAGCCGCAGATTGCCATCCGGGTCGGTAAAGGTCGCGATATCAGTGGTAATATCCTCATCACCACCCTCAACGTAATCATCACCGCCATAAGTCGCTATGGTATCGAAACCCTCGCCACCAAATACCCGATCATGACCGTCACCGGTAAAGATAATATCGTCACCCGCGTTACCACGAACAGTCAGGCCGTCATAATTAAAGTTTTCACCCTTCACCACCACCTGATCGTTGCCATCACCGGTTTCAATGAGATAGGTGTCGTTCGCATTACCACTGCCAAGATAAGCAGTATCTATGGAGATCACATCATCATCAATACCTGCGACCAGTGACGTTCCGGTGTTCGCTCCGCCACTAACGTACAGCCCCGTCAGGAACTCAGTGTTCTCGGGATCCGCAATCATCTCAATGAAATCACTACCGCCAGCCAGATCAACCTCGATGTGATCAACGCGACCGTTTAAGCGTTTCAGACTATAGCGATCATTATGTGAAGTACCCGAAATCGTTAAGGTGCTTACATTTTTAGCCAGATAAACTTCGGCGACCAGCCCGGTACTAACGACAATAATATCTTCATCAGGATTATTGCTCTTCAGTAAGCGTATACGATCACGCAAAGCGGTTTCTTCCGCTTTGGTGTAATACTCAGTGTCGAGATAACCCTCTTCTGACAATTTCTGTAGTGTTAAATCAATATCCGGCGTAATGACATCAACGGTGTAGCTATGCGCATCAGCATCCGCACCCTTGTCATAACTTAATATCAGATTTCCGCTGCTCTGATCATCATTTTCCCAGGAAGCGATGTGATCCGGCGCGTGGTGAATACATTCAAGTTCAAAGGTTGCCAACACCTCGTTGACGAAACGGTTGCGTGCTTCAAACAGGGTTATCTTGCTGATACCTGCATCAATACCCACCCACAGGAACGCTTCTAAGAACAGGTTCAGTGAGCCCGTCATATCAAACAAACACTGCGGACCATGGGTAATCCGCTCAATCAGTTCTGAACCGTAGAGCTTGCCATCACCGACGGGCAAATCATCGAGGAACCGGGTTTCCATATCGTTGAGATCGAAGCCAATAATCGCTTCAATACCGCCTTTCACACCCGCTTCAACCAGGCCACCAAGGCCCAGACTGGCGATCACACCTACCGCAGCGCGCAGTGTGACTTCAGCTTTATCATCAACGGTATTTTCCAGACCGTGATCGTCCAGATAGAATCCATTAATCAGGCGCCAGGATTCAGCTACGTCAAAATCGGTTTCCATCCACTCACGGAAGCCGCGCGTATCAAAACCAAAATCAAAGTTGGTACTGGCACCAATTTCACCGAAGAAACCAACGTTAAAACCAGGATAGACCGGGAAGGTTTTCTGATATTCAAAGAACAGATCCAGGTCTGGCAGATCATACCAGAACAGATCGACTTCACCCCGGCCCGTAATAAACTGCAGCAGGCTGGCCGGATCTTCCAGAATCGGAATTCTGAAGTTTTTCTGTCCGACAGGATTACCAAAGGTTGCCCGGTTATTAGTCGGTTTATTCGCGCTGGATACACCGCCTTCTACGCCGTCCTGTGACGGACCGGCAATGGTTGATGCATGAGTACCCAACTGGGCATTTCGATCAGCTTCTGATTTGGCGCCCGCTGTGTTCTTAGAGGTAACCGCTGATGACGTATCGGTTGCATAACCACCGGTTAAATTAAAGTCACCAAAGTCGATATAGCCAGCCGACTTAAGCGTTTTCGCCTTTTCTAAAAAGTCGATAGTGGCGGCCAGAGCAGCAATGACTTTTTTCGCTGTATCAACCGTTGTGGCAGGCAAACGAAGATAGGCAATGTCGAGGATTTTAAGCTTGGCAACGCCCATATCGATATCAGTGTTAAGCAGATCAATAACCGGCTTAAGTGGCAGAATAATATTGCCAATAGTATCGAAGGTATCACCCAGGAAGCTTTCAAACACTGAGCCTGCATCTAAGCGTACATTTTGTAAAATAATGTTCGGATCACCAAACGAAATGCTCGCACCACTCTTTGTCGAGAGAGAGCCGCTGGCTAAATCCTGATAATAAACGATGGTGGTATCGATAGACGGCAACACATCTGCCGCCGATGTGGAAACCTTGGTAAACAGCTTCGCCTCAGCGTAAGCGTTGGCATTGATGACCAGCTCAACTTTTTCGCCGAGCTCTAAACGCCCATCAGCGGCAACGGTGCCGGTTGTTCCACCGATGTCTTTAATATCAAAACCAAAGTGGCCGCTGATGCCTGCCCCTTTGTCATTGATGAGATTACCTGCGCCATCGTATTGCAGCACCTTACCTGCGGTTTCGTCAGTCACATCGACCTTTAAGAAGCCCAGCGTACCCTGCGCGGTGGAACCGTTTTTCAGACGAGCATCGACATCCAGGGCGATCTCTTCACCTTTAGCGTTGATCCCTGAGGTGTTGAGGAACAAACCAAAATCAGGTCCGCTGCCTAGCGGAGCCATATTGCCCAGCCCTATGCCTAAGCCCATCAGGTAATCAATTTCAGCAATCAGGGAAGCATCAACATCCAGGCCTAAACCAGGCATTCCGACGGAAAAATCAACCGGCAGTTCGCCGTCAACCAGCACACCACCAAACTTGATATCAAAACTTAATAAGCCATTAGCCGAGAAGGTTAACTCAATGTCGTCTGCACTGGTGGGCAGACGTGTTTTTATCTTGCCGTTTTCATCGTATTGAATTGCACCAGAAGCATCTAACAGTGGCACCACAAAGGAAAACAGTGGACTATTGATGGTTTTCAGCCCGTCATAAAGCCCCTGACGGATTTCATTCAGCAAAGCTTCAAAAACTTTGCCTCCTTCGTCTTCAAGATCTTGTAATTTCTTGCCCAGCCCATCGATATAACCACTGGCATCTTTGTGGCCCAGGACGCTGGTTTCTATGCTGCGCAAGCTATTGGCCAGATCATCAAAGGGCTCCCCCCCCACCAGAGGCAGTTCGATATTATCGATTCCTGCAGCGACTTCGTTAATCGCTGAGAATGCGCCTTCCAAGCCTTCCCGAACGGTTTTCGGGTCATTCAGCAGATCAAGCAACAACACGATGACATCAAAATTCATATTGAATTTCGGCAGGTTGTAATCGAAGGTGCTGACAAAGTTCTGGCTTTGATCGACACTGAACGCCGCTTTGGCGAACAGAACGTTATCCGCAACACCATCCGCATTGAGGTCTCTGTCGGTGCCGCCCAGAGGCAGTGCTTCAATGGGGAAGAACATCGGTAAGTTCAGACCGGCAGAACCAAAAGCTGCTGCCTGAAAACCGTCTCTCACTTCGGTTAAATCTAAGTAGCCGTTGCCATTAGCGTCGGCACCCGGGTTACCCATATTGGCGTAAAAACCCAGATCGATATTAGCGCTGCCATTTTTACCCAGCAAACCGATGGTGCCCAATGGGCCGGCGTCAAAGCCTAGCTCAATATCGAGATCGTCAACCCCGCCGTGCAATGAAGCATGAATGCCTGTCATTTCATCAATGTAGAAAATAGGCGTGCGCACGTCACTCAGATCAAAACCGAAACCGAGATCTAAACCGGCTTCAGCTCTCAGGTCTATTTTGCCATTCGCTTCAACGTTGATGGCATCTAATGCACCATCGGCAAGGCCTAACCATGTATCCAGCCCCAGATCATCTATATCAAGCGCCAGATCAAACTCTTTCTCAGCAATCAGGTCGAGATTCAGATCGAAGTCAAACGCCGAATTGACATAGCTCATATCAACCATATCGGCATCTGCAGCAATACCCAGCGGAGCCAACAGAATACGCAGCTCTTCATTGAGCATATCTTCCAGCTGCTGGACGTTACGCGCCGCATCACGAACAGTGCTCACAGCATCGCTCAGTCCCGCCGCAAAACTCACACCTCCATCCCCCAGAATATCGGCAAGACTGGCATCAATTAAGGCTATCTTGTCATACAGCAAACCATCTTTGATGTTAAAGCGTGACAGGGTTTCCCCTGTCGTGGCGGGATTGGTGCCCGTTGTATCGATAAATTTAGCGCCCGTTATCTCCTCAGCTATCGGCTCAACCAACACATCGTTTTCATCGTAGTTGCCCATTAACTCCCATGATGTATGAGAGTATGTCTGAATAACGCGTTCACTATTCTGGAACAGCTCAACGCCCCAGAAAGTATCGCTATTGCTCGTATCTTTCCATTCAAGAAGAGTAATGCCTTTACCATCTTCAAGGATTTCATAGCGACTTGCCTGTGGCCCCCCGACTGGAGATATTTCATAACTATCCGTCGCAAGAACAGAACCAGCACCCCAGCGTTCTTCGTAAAAATTAACAGTGTTTCCGCTCTTCTGCCCCCATACTTCCCGATCGGTACCGACAATATCTTTAAGAATCTCGTCCACCCCCCCGATAATCATATCGAGTGACAGACCACCTAATGAGAATACCTCTTCTAGATTATCGAACTGGACAGAACTTGGAATGCTGGAGAGAAACTGTGCCATTGAAGCATCTTCGGGCAAACTGCTACTGCTGGCAGTAATAAAACCAACTTCATTACTGAAGCCATCCAGCGCCCCGGAGAGCGACACTGGCAATAACACTTCAAAGTGAGCATCACCCTCCAATTCAGGCAAGCCCATCAGCGAGGCCGTGCTATCACTAAGCATATCCTGGTAATTAAGAACCCCATCGAACCCCATGCCAACTGACGCGCCCAGTGACAGTGCCGCATCATTCACTTCAAAACCAATCGGCCCTAAATTGACTCCAAAATCAAAGGCTTTTATAAGATTACCGGCAACCTCATCCGCCAGATCCGAGGCTAAGATTTCCTCAGCAACAGTAATAATCGTTGAAGAGCCATCAGGGCTTAATTCGATAGCCGCAACCGTATAGAGCTCATCGGTATTACCCGACCCCTGCAGGTAGAAAGCATCACCGACCATGAACATACCGGCACTGGTGCTTTTTATCGCACCAATATGATTACCGGCAATGGTAATCGTGGCAGGCGTGGTATCAGCAGAACCGGCAGTAATACCGGTAATATCAATATATTCTTCGCCGAAATTGAAGTGCGCATCCAAGCCTGGATCCCGCACATAAAAGGCGCCGTCATCAGCAACACCAAAGTTAAACATGAAGTCGATGCCGCCACTGATAACCAGTGGCTGAGACTGAGTAATATCAATCGGCAGGTCAAAGTTAAAATCACCAAACGAGATCAGTTCATTCAGATCCAGATTGACCAGTTCGCTGAAGCTCTCCAGGGTCAGGGCAACACTGTACTCTTTTAAATTCGAAGATGAAGCGACATTGATAGCAAAACCATCATTCAAGCCGGTGGTTTGCAAATGCTCCAGCAGATCTTTGGTGGTGGCAGAACTATTGAGATCAAGATAGGCATCGATCGTGTCGACAAAGGCCTGAACTTTAGTCTGAATAGTGCCGTCTAAGTTGGTGACTTTATCACCCAGCAGATCAGACAAGGATAGATCGGTAAACGGAATAGCTGTGGAGTCGTCCAGATAGTTATCAATTTTAGTACCCAGATGCGAAGACCAGGTAGCCAGCTCACCCAGACCGATACTTAACTTGGTTTGATCCGACAAACTCATAAAATGATCGGAGGTTGGCAACAAACGCTGACCTTTAGCAATCTCCTCCATCATCAGATCGGTGGTGGGGAAATCAGGGTGACTCATGCCCAGCACATGACCCATTTCATGCATCAGTACCGTCAACAGGTCAATGCTGTCATAAGCACCATCGTCGGTGTCATCCTGCTCTGTCGCATCCACATACCAGGTCGCACCGGCAGCGTCATCATCAAGTGTGATGGTGTAATCCAGGCCATTCGCGCCGGGCGCACTGGTGGTTCTACCGACCACACCGGCGTCTGCAATAGCGTCTACTGTAACCGTTATATTTTGCAAATTAATCAGCGCAGCAGCAGGCAGTACCTCGGTCCAACGGGCAATCGCTTCAGTTTTTAACTTATCGATCGCAGCGGCATCCGTTGTCGCGTCGATCGTCGCCCCGGTACCCACCGTCGCTGTGGTAACAAACTCACCAAAGCCCTGAGATGATTTGAAAGCCGTCCATAGTCCCTCACCCGAGGCAATCTCATCTAAACCTTTAACATCAAAAGCACCGTAAGCTTTGACGGAATGACGGGTGCCAGAGTCATCGGTGTAAAAATACTCTGTATATACACCATCGATGTCTGTTTGCGGTGCAGATTTAGTGATTTTTGCCGCGATCGTTGAAAAGTCGAGGACATCTGATGTACCGGTGGAAAAAACCTGATCCTGACCAAATTTGTCATTAAAAGTAAAAGTGGTTTTAGCCAAATCCAGTTTGAAGTCGTTGATCTCAGGATCAGGCGAGGCTGAAAAATCGACTGTAAACCGTTCAGCAACGGTGCTGGTTACCGATACGGTTATACCCGTCAACTCATTCAGCGCCGCTTCTATGTTGGCGGTTGTTACAGCATCGTCAACACCAATAGCAAACGTTACCTGCAAACGCGCAGGATCAGGCGTAACACCGACGGTCTCTTCAAAATTAGCAAACGACAGGGTAACCAACTCACCTTCGTCGAAAGAGCTCGCGGTGAAATCCAGCTCAAACGAAGCCTGAGCGGTCGGGTTCGCTGTTCTGTCTATCAGATCCGTTATAACGACGCCACCGTTGATGTTTCTAAAGACATCATTCCCTTTGCCGCCCTCCAGGTTTTGAATATTTTTATAGGTGGCAATAATGGTAGAACCATCAAGAACCGTGGTGGTGACCGAGCCCGTTTCCAGATTCGTGGTATCCAGAACAATACCCGTCACATCGGTATAACCCGGGGTAATAAATTCAATATTAAAGGTAAAGTTGCGCAGGTCTTCGACATCTGCAGGATTGGGCTGAGTCACATCCACCAGCAGGCCAGGAACCTCGTTCAGCTTGTCTTCGATCTGCTGCATCATCGTCTGATAATCAGCCAGTGCCGTAATATTCACTGATACCGGGCCGGTTGTGCCGTCAGGATGATCAAACGTGAACGTAAACTCACCACCACTTATCTGATTACCCAGAGTAATCTGGTGAATATAGTTTTTCTCAGAACCATCTAATGGGTCCTGCGGCGCAACCGCGGCTTGAACCTGACGGTCGCTTGAAACCGTTAAATGGGTTGGGGTAAAAATAAGTTGTTCTGGATTATCGAATCTATCAAGATTCAAAAAAGTGATAGCAAAGGTACTCGAGCCTTTGGGAATCACGCTAACGTTATTAACACCAAGATGCAGCTCAAGCTCAGTTCTGATATTACTGGCTGTGACGGTATCAGTCGCACCAACAGTGATATCCAGAGTCGTAAAGCCGCCAACCGCAGAGTAATCACTTAAGGGTAACTGGAGCGTAAACTGATCACCTTCAACAGCATTGAGTGCTAATAATTGTTGTTCATCGCCCTGCTCCCGCGATGCAGTGCCCAGTGCTAAATTGACAGAATAGTTAGAGGTCTGGCCCTCCAGACTCAGGGTGTTGCCATTTTCATCGGTTTCACCACCATCTATCGTATCGACACCTCCCTGACCGATCACAAAGATATTATCATTGTCGTTACCGACAAAGGTGTCATCACCGCTGGAACCAATCACTTTGGTAAAACCGGCAACAGCGTTATTAGACAGGTTCCACTGCGAATCTGCAGCCACCGCCGCATTAATTGCCCCGGAAAGTGAATTCCAGCGCTCGCCCAATACCGAGGTTGCACTGCCAAATAACACTTTAGACTCAGCAATCTCCCCCCAGACCGGCACCTCAACAGCATCCCATAAGGTGTAAGCAATACCCGCCGTACCGTCTACCGTCACCCCGGCAACAGTATCTGAAGCATCGCTGTTATTGTCATAGTTCTGATAATTAAGGGTAATATCACCCTCTGAAGAGATCACGCCTCGCAAACGAGCATTACCGTGGAAGGTGAAGATATTATCACCACCGCCGCCAACGATATTCTCAATACCGGTGGCAAAAACATAGTTACCTAATAAAACATCATCCGATAGCGGAATGCCGAACCGTTTCAGTGCCGATCCGAATATCTCGTCCCGAACCATAATGAAATTAGCACCAATCGATAGCAGTGGAACTTCAGCATCATCTCTACCAACACTGATAAGATCGGTAAGCTCACTGATATTGTCGGTCGTGATCTCCCATATATCGTAGTGCAGCGTATTTTTAACATCACCGCTACCCAGCTGGCCTTTGAGACCAAAACCCGCCTCGGAAAGATCTAATGTATCAAAGAAGTCACTGACACCTGCGATCTTAATATCGGGCGCCTCAACAACTGCAGCGGCGCCCCACAGACCACTGAACTTATAGGTATCAGCACCCCAGCCTCCCGCAAGCACATGAAAACCAGGCGCAACAACATTCTCTGAAAACAGTGAAGGCTCACCGTTGATCACCGTTGACATAACAGTGTTTGCAACAAATTGCGCATAAGGGTTGGCAATTGAGTTTTCAATTAAGTTACCACCAACCTCAAACAGGTTACTGCCTAGTGAGGCATTGCCCAACGCTGCAACAGGATTAAGCGTTGTGTTTAACGCGATATTTATACCTGCACCGTAGGTAACATTATCGATATTCTGAATTCGGCCGGTAAAGCCTGCCTTCTTACCCAATAAACTGGTTAACACCGTTTGGGTGAAATCATCTTTCGCATAGCCAGTAAGAGCATTAGCGTTATCGCCAATAACCAGATTATCCGTATCACTAAGGCGTGTAGCTCCGGTAACTTCAAGTATCCAGGACTTGGTTTTACCGCTATCCGGATTCACCGTAACCGTGATTTTATTGGCACCTAACGCCGCATCAAGCGCACTTTGAATCGCCCCCCGCGTGGTCGCATCATTCTGATTAACCGGAATATCAAGAGTACTGACGCCATTAACGGATAAGCGGAACGTGGTAAGTGACTGATCCACCAAGGTGACGCGTTGCTTTTCTGCTACGCTCACTGCACTGCCATTGGCGACAGTAATTATATTGGCTGCCACACCCGGGGCAGCAACTGCGGTGTCTTTAACAATCTGCAGGGCTGATGCATCAATGATTAACGGCTGTTCAGCCGCATCGAGATCAGCCACCACTTCGACGATAAACTCATTACCCACCAGGGTGACGGGCAGAGTGTTGATAGCCGACGCGGTCAGGGCCGCATTAATACTCGCCAGCAACGTATTATTGACAGCGTCATAGTCAATAGGCCCTGTGGTTACACCACCAAAACTCAGTGTGAATGTCCCGCTGATGGTTTCACCGGCCACCACAGGTGGCATGGTAAATTTATAGATCCGGTTAGTCTCAACCAGCGTTGCATTGCTGGTATCAGTGCGATCCAGATAGGCATCAATTCGACCCACCTTAACCGGCGTTAAAGACTGATCGGTTGAGGCCGCTGATAATCCGTAACCGGTGCCCCCCATCGACTCTACAATATGGGTCAGTGAGGTCAGTGTAATGCTGAATTTATCGCCAACTAAGGTAACCGCGGCCGTTGCAACACCTGCTAATTGAGTATTAAGCGCCGTTTCGATACGTCCACGCAGGTCAGCGGCCGTCTGATTTG
The DNA here is from genome assembly GCA_024397875.1 of Amphritea atlantica. NCBI lineage: Bacteria > Pseudomonadati > Pseudomonadota > Gammaproteobacteria > Oceanospirillales > Oceanospirillaceae > Amphritea > Amphritea atlantica. The sequence continues at coordinate 203,420 of CP073344.1, read as the reverse complement.
CCTGCAGCGCAACATCCACATACACAGAACCGGTGACCAGGCTGTTGTCACTCAGGGCTTTCAGGTTGTACTTCAGCCCTACGATTCCCTGCGAAGCACCATTAATGTTGAGGCTTTGAACTTCCTGACCATTGGTAAGCTGACTTGTGATCGTCGATGTGCCCAGAACAGTACCGGTAAAGATACTGTTCTTAGCGACAATGGATGCCACAGAGCCACCCGCAATGCTAATCGTGAACGGGCCAGTTCCGGTAACCGTCACCGTCCCTGTTAGAGTCGGTTGCTGATTAATGAGCTGCTGTAGTGCGGCCTGAATAGCATTTTTATCGGCTTCCTGGGCTAAGTCTGCTGTCTTATAGGTGCCGATATATAAATTATAAGGATCTGAATTAGCACCATGAGTAATGGTAATATCGTGAACCTGTGGCGTAGCGGTAGTTGAGGGGGTTAACACCAGATCAACCGCTGGCGCAGAGAGCGAAATATCAGTCAGCGTGGTAACGGTTTTATCGCCCACCACACGCCAACGCAGATCAAATGTTCCCGCTGTTTCGTCTGCCGTGACCAAAACCGTTTTTGGTGTTCCGGCAGGCAGCGCCATCGCTTGGTAAATAGCGTTCTCGATACGTTGCGCCAGGGCTGCATAATTGAGAGGCGCATTACTCTCTTTAGTAAATACCGCCGCACTGCCAGACGCAGACGTCACCACACCGGTGAACTCCACCATGTTGTTCTGGTTCGTATAAGTGATAAGGTATCCAGCCTCATTCTTAGTCACCGAGACGACCTTTGTTCCCGCAGCCAGGCTAAATTCTGTGGCCAGTTGGGTGTTTATTGTATTGGCAATGGTCGTCGATATATCGTCCGCCGCTGCGCCGGTGCTTAAACCGGTAATGGTCTGAACACCTGCTGTCGTGACATAGGTCAGATTAAAGTCTGTCGAATCGGTTACCAGCAGCTGTTGCTGCACCGGAGGAGTCAGATAGATGGGGGCGGTGGTGACTGATGTAGTGTCACCCTGCACCGTTAATGTGAAGCTACCACGCTGAGCTTCGGGGATAGACAAACGTTGAACTTCAGCCCCCCGATGACCATCAACAACCGTATCAACGGCAACGGATGACTTAGAGGTTTCCGCCAAATTCACGTAAGTAATCTTACGCAGATCGGCGAAACTACCACCTGAGATATCAACGGTATTTTTGACTGCAAGATCAGGTGGCGTTAACGATAACATACCCACCAGGCCATCAACATTAAGCAGCTGCGCTGATAACGGTTTGATACCCGTACCGCCAATCACCGTCCCTTTAAAGGTCGTACTTCCCGAAATGGAGAAGGTATTGGCATTCACGCCACCACGCACGATGGTATTTTCGCCAACATTCGTGAAGACAAAGGTCTCAAAAACACTCTCACCCAGTAACTTATCAACCAGGCCCGATGCCTGAGCATCGGTACTCAGGGTCGTTGGTCTTGGTGCAACTCGCTCTACAGTCAGTGACAACTGACCCGTGTTACCGTCGACCTTACCTTTTGCAACGTCCGTCGTCAGTTCAAATTTGCCACTCACTGGAGAGGCATACCCCAACGCCGATCCATCCAGGTTCTTCAACGCTTTGGTTAAGACCACATTACCCGGATCATTAAAGGTAATATTCAGTTTAGTGTTTGCCGCCGTACTGCCAAAGCGCGGTTCTTTAATGCTGACCGAACCGGCACCCAGTAATTCGTTAAGCTTATTCTTCAGCTCAATAATATTTGCCGCTTTATTGTCCGCAACAAAAGTAATCTTATCGGTTATTTTGTGCTCACCATCTTTGACCGTAGTAACGGTAGGTGTCACCGATGCAGAGGTAACCTGTAACAGATCCACATTGACCAACTCTTTGTTGATAAAGGTGATATCCCAACTATTGGCCTTAAAGCCTTCATTAGTTGTTTCAGCGGTTATGGGTGATCCATCAACAGTCACACCGGTCACTTTCACATTAAGGCTCACCTGAGAACCGGTCGCAGAGGTGAATTTCAATAATTTCAATGCTGCTTCAATCTTTGCAGCCGTGGCTTTAACGTCTACTTTGCCCGTCGCGGTATTGGTAATAATTTCAATCGGAGTCGCTGTAGTTTTGACGGTACCCGTAGCAGGATCTTTAAAACTTAGCTTAAAGGTTCCAGTAGGCAATTCAGAGCCGGTGAAGGCCAGTCGCTGAATCTCTTGAATTTTATAATCGAGAGCAAACTCACCCGCCGTAGTGGTATCTATGATAAGCGGCTGTACCTCTTTAACCGCGCCTTTCTGCTCAAAGTTGAAATTCAGTTCATCCGAAACCTGACTGAAATCGATGTCCAGAACATGTCCATTTGCCGTCAGCGTACTGGTATCGATGGTCACGGTATTTGTTTTGCGTAACGCTTCTGGAACGGCAATCGCCGCCAGCATATCGGCTGCCGAGGCAGAGCCAAAAATAAAGGTCGCGTCGGCATTGGGCGCCAGAATAGTCTCAAACGCATGTATGTTGCCAGCCCGACTACCATCAACCAGCGTGGTAACCCGTCCCTGTAAATTATTTGTCCCTTTTAAGCCCGTCACGTCGACAGACATATCCGTGACATCATTTTCACCCGGCGCGGTAAAGGTAATTTGCCACTCTTTCAATGCATCAGTAAAACTATCGGCGCGGACCTCTACCGTGTATTTCTGAACAAAATTTCGCTTCAGGTTATTTAATGCGGTCTGAATAGCTAAGCGGGTATTTTCTTTTTTCAGGTCAGCTGTCCCGGCCGTTGTATCAATGGTAATAGGGCCGGTGGAATACTTACCAATAGTTAAAACAAAGCTACCTTCGGTGACGTTATTGAGTGTCAGTTGCTTAATCTCACGAACCGAAGAGCCCTCAACGGTTGTCCAGATATCGGGCTTACCCTTTAACGTTGAATAGTTAGTGAGTGAAACCGTGTTGAGATCGCTTATTTCGGGATTTAAAACAGTAATTTCAAATTTATTGCCTGCACCGTAAACCACCACATTGGCAAATATTTGTGGACTATGCTGGTTTAATTTTTGTTGAATCTGTGCCGCAATATCATTAGGAGTCGAACCGGATGCGATAGGTACCGTAATGGATACCGTCTTATTAGGTGTCGCTACCCCACCGACGGTTTCAGTGTATTTGAAACCCATTGTAAAACTACCGGACTCAGCCAGACCCAGATCGATCTTAACGGAACCATTGGTATGCTGAGTAATTAACCCCGTATTGGCATCAACCGTATTAACGCCCGGCACCAACGTACCGACTGTCGGAATCGCATAAGATAACCCAGCGGTGCTGACAATAGTCATTAAAGGTATATTGGTGTAGATCGGTTTTTTGAACTCAACATCAAACGCCCCGGTTCCAGACCCTGCAGACTTCACGGTTACCAGGTCACCGACTGGCGCTACACCACCAACGGGAGTCAGCAGGACTCTCAGCTTAGTTTCCAGTGCCGTTTTTATATTGGTCGCTGTCACTGCCGTGGTGCTGGCTACAGTTATTGAGATCGGCGCTGTTGTCTCAACCGTACCATCCGGTTTGGGGAAGTTATTCAGTTTTACCGTGAAATTACCCGATACAGCACCACCCAGAAATATTCGCTGTACGTCATTGGCGTTACCTTCACTGTTAACACGGACAGTATTGGCTGTCAGCGCAAAATGGCCAGACACATCACCAAATCCAGAGAGGGTTTTAGTCCAGCTGGTTTTATCTTTAATAAAAGTACCGGTACCTGCCAATAAGTTATTGCTGTTGAACAGGTAAGTCATCTCCTGGGTGACATTGGAGAAATCAAGCACATCTCCACGGGTTTTCAGCCCCTCATCGGTGGTTGTGTCATCTTTCCCTTTCTGACTTTCAATAACTTCGTCCTGCCCCCAGTCATTGATGAACACATAATGATCGTAGCCTTTGCCGCCAATAAGGGTATCGTCACCTATTCCACCATAGAGAACATCATGACCCGTACCACCCACGATACTGTCGTCGCCCAGACCACCACTCAGGTAGTCATTGCCAGCGCCACCGCTGATAACATCGTCACCTAAGCCGCCACTGATCCGGTCATTACCTGCGTCACCACTGAGGTTATCATCGCCTTCTCCACCACCGATGGCATCATTACCCAGGCCGCCATACAAAATATCGCCCTGTAGCGTGCCGGTGATAATGTCCTGGCCGGCTCCACCATCCCAGACACGCCCGGTTTTAACACTGACGGCTTGGGTATAATTATCAGAAAAGATAAGGTCGTCACCACTACCTGTACCATTGACCAACAAGCCAAAGTCGCCTAAAACGGTCATACTTTTAACCGTACCCGCACCCGAATCACTGGTGCCTCTCAGGCCATCTATGCGATCGATAGCACCCGCTTTTAAGCCGGTACTGGCGCCGGTAAATTCGACCGCATCAATGATAATGGTCTTAATAGTGGTCGTCAGTGTGTAACGATCTTCAGTCGTAGGCCCGCTGGAAGTGTACTTTTTAATAACAGTAAGAGGATCAGGATTCGTTTCAGTCTCAGCGCTTAAAACGATGGTCGTCTGATTGCTTCCTCCTGCGGTTTTTTTCTCTGAACGAGCTTCCGTTATCAGCTTAATCTCTGGAATATTCATTCCAGCCGCTAACGATTGGAATGTGATAGTGAAATCGTATGGACTGGTACCCGTCGCAGTACCTGCACCAGTCACATTAACCATAGCCGCAGGCGTGGCGGCAGGCTGGGCCGGGGCTGTATTTGTAGAAACAACCGGCGTCGCTTTTAACAATAATCCATTAAGAGCTTTAGTCATTTCTGCTGCAATCGATGCCGCAGTACCCGAATTACTAATTTCTATGGTTTCTACGCCTCCCAGAGACAACCGGAAGCTCTTGATGTTACTCAGCTCCTGAGCACTGGAAAGAGGCGAAGTAGGCGTACCCACTTTAATTTTCGGAACAGTCAGCTTCTGTACTTCGTTGGTGGCCGTAGCGGGGAGCACACCATCGGCGGTATTAAAAATACCGGTTACCGCTTTATTGACTACACCCGTCGTTGATTTACCCAGATCCACAATCACATCGTTAGTGTTTGTAGACTTATATTGCGAGTAATCCAGAATATTAACGCCATCGGTTTTAGCGATATTGGCACCCGCGACATAGACAGTACCTGTTACCAGTCCCTCAGCCACCGTACCGGTTGTCTTCGCAGTCAGAATTTTACCGGGCAAGGCATCCTGATCTTTGATGATGTAGGTATTCTTACCCTGACCACCGATGATGTTGGCAATGTTATCCGCGTTAACGACATAGGTGAAAGTGACCGTTTTTAAGATAGGCGCCGCCGTGGTACCGATATTGATCTGTTTCTCGACGATCGCCGTCACTTTCACTTTTGAGGTTATTGTAGTGACCGCCGGAATCCCGGTAGATGTAGTGCTGACACTATCCAGTTCAAAGATCAGATCGTGAGTGACCTCGCGGAAATCAAGCGTCCCTTTTTTGCTGGTTGACTGAGTGTCGTCAATAAAAAAGTTAACGGTTTCTGCCAGCGCAGGCGTCGCGCCCTGATAAAACTGACCCCAGTCATTATTGAATTTATAGGTATTATCACCCAGGCCACCGATCACTTTTTCAACATTGATGGCATTTTTTACCGAGTGTGTACTGGTGGTTACATTCTGGCCCTGGAAAACCTGAACACCATATTTTTCAGTCGATGTTCTATCACTTTCCAACACTTCAGAGACCACCGGAATACCCGGCACAGTAGCTGTTGACAGCGGTTTGGTCGATTTAACCGATGAGTGAAATTCAACCGTAATCGCCTGAGTCAGCGCAGAGAAATCCAGGGCATCGGCGTCGCCACCCTTAATCACCGTTAAACCGTCTTTGGTATCAGCGCTTTCTATAACCTGATCAGCACCCCAATCATTTTTAAACACATAAGTGTCGGACCCAGAGCCACCCACTAAGGTTTGTGTACCCGCGCCACCCGCAAGGTAATCTTCGCCAGAGCCTGTAGTCACAGTGACATCAGTTAAACCAGCAACATCAAGTTTCTGATCACCTTTATCGGCGGTAAATGACGCAAATGAGTCTTTACTAAAGCCACTTAAAGTACCAATACCTTTAATGGTAGTGCCCACTGATAAATTGACATAATTTGTCAGCACAGTGCCTGAACCACCGGAGTTATAAATCAGATCAATTTTGCCGGAATAGTTGGTATTGGCTTTATTGATGTCTATTGGTGCAGAATTATCATCGATAATAAGCTTGGTATTTCCGGTATCCAGAGCTTTACCAAATGACAGTTTGCCAATTTCTCCCGTTCCGCTGGTAACCACCGCAACCGTGTTTTTAGCATTCAGCTGTGTAGCAGCATCGACGGCCGCAGGGTCAATCCCCATCACCGCATAATCTTTCACCCACTTAAATGCATCATCACTGGATAAAGCAGTGCCTGCTTTGCTGATAGCGATGTAGGCACTGGCGATTGACGATGTATCCAAAACATCTATTTTAGTTTTTAACTCAAGTTCAGTTTTATAACCTGCCCGACCCACCTTGATATTTTTAATAGTAGAGTCATCACCGTCGGCAAACTGGAAAGTACGTAACGTATTAGGTACCAGAGCGCCCGTCGTTTCATTGATTGCCTGGGCCGTAATTTTGAACGGAGTGGTGGCGGTTTTGCCCGTCACGGTAATACGGATGTCACTGCTAACACCGGTGAAGTTGATGGTATCTGTGCCCGCTGCGAGAGTGACCGGAGTCGCCGAGCCATTCAGCTCACCTAAGCTAACGGATTTATCGGCAGCCAAAAGCCCCGCATACAGAGGATCATTTGATGCAAAAAACAACTGTTCAGAGGACATCATATCCAGGGTTTGAGTCACATACCCTGACTCAGTTTCCAGTATCCAGTCGCCACCGATGAAGCGATTACCCGTCAGATCATCAGACGCGGCAATATCTGCCTGAGTTGCCCCCGCCAGCCGGTCAACAAACGCGATACCAACATCACCTTGCGCAACGTTACAGCCATAGATAAGAATATCGCCATCTGACTTCAGTGCTTTGCCCCAGGCTTCCAGCTGTTGACGATAGCGTTCTAAAGAAGCACTTCCCAGGGTAGCCGTCCCCAGGCGCAGCAAGCCTGAAGCTCCGTGTGACAATACATGCAGCGCGGAAATATCTTCATAGGCAGTAAGAACATCAGCAAGCTGTTCAACACCATCAGCTTCGGCATCCAGCAAAACGACCGTCACACGTTCGGACTGCTTACGCGCCAATGACTCATCCACTAACGCGTCAGTTAATTCGTTTTCTGAAGCTAAGGACTCTTCCGTATCTCCCTCTGCCGGATACCAGTCCGCCACCAACACACTGCCAGCGCTGGTAGTTTCAGTACGCCATTCAAGCCCATCGGCCGCATCGCCCATAAAGGTACTTAACAGCGATTGATAATCGTCAACGGAAGGGTCAATAACAACAAACTGATGACCCGACAATTGCTGGATGTGCTGAATTGTAGCGGCAGACTTTAGCGCATCAGCTTCAGCACTAACACTGTCTTCAACCGTACCCTCTTTAGGCTGAACAGCCTCAAGTTCGCCATCATCCTCAGAGGAAACCGGAAGCTCTGCAACCTGAAGGTTCTCAATCTCGGCCCCAGCGTCAGCACCACTATCAACGCTATCCTGATCATAATCATGCTGACGAATCAGCTGTAACTCCTCAGAGTTACTCGCTTCCGCTAAGCCTGCATCAATCAGCTGCTCTACCATGACGTTTTCGTTTAGCAGCTCTGCACTTAACGCAAGTGGAGCCGCATCTGCAGATAACAGATAACGATTTTCCATCTGCTCCATCAGATAAGTATTACGTCGCCGGGCAGTGATACCCTGACTAGTCCATATGAATTGTCTTAAATTACGATATTTGTCATAACGCATTCTGAAAAGACGATTAAATATATACGACATAATGTTCATCCAATGAATATTTCATTTAAAAAAAGCAACTATTCAATACGCTTTTTTCAGTTGATACGGAAGGAAAGCAAGCTTCTCTGCGCGATAAAACGAAACGAATTAATACGCAGAGACTACGTGCAGACTAAGACTGATCGCTTGTAAGCCAGTTGTTTATTGCTGACAGGTCTTCTTCCTGAAGCGCGCCAACCGCAAATTTCAGCCGCAAAACGTTTAGCACGTAATCGTATCGAGCCTTGATCAACGCCTGCCTTGCATCGGAAAGATCCTGTTCAACATCCAGCACTTCCACCAGGCTATTCTGACCACTACGGTAGCCTGCTGACTTAGATTTCAAACGGCTTTCCTGCGCCTGAAGAGATTTCTCAAGAGCGCCAATTTGTACAATCGCTTCATTTATACGGTGATAAGCATCATGAGCTGAACGCTCAACAGCGCGCTGTTTATCATTACGATCCTCAAGCACACTATTACGCTTTTCTAATGCCTGACGGATTTTGGCAGAGGTTTTTCCACCAGAGTAGAGGGGTAAATTAAACTGAATGACCATCTCGGTTGTATCGATATCACTGCTACCACCGAATGGTGAACCCTCAACCACAACGTTACCGTGTGTTAAGACCAGATCAAGGGTTGGATAGTGGCCGCCGCGCAAGGCCTTAATCTCTTTATCTGCCTCATTCAAACTGAGATTTAGCGCATGTAACTCTGGGTTATTCTTTGCCGCAAGCCTTACCCACTCTTCGGGATCAGATGGCACAGGCATTTCAAGTTGAATATCACTACGTAATCGGGACAGTTCGCCCGGCATAGAACCCAAAGATTCTCGCAGAGCATAGCGACTATCCATCAAACGGCTTTGCAGTTCGATCTCTTTGCTCAGAGCATTCAGGTAACGCGCAGAGGCGTCCTGCAGATCAACGGTCCTGACAAGACCCGTCTTATGTTTCTTTTCGGACACTTCATAGTGCTTCTGCATCGCTTTCTTTTCAGACTCAATGGCCTCTAGCTGATCGCTCCGCTCCAACACCAGGAAGTAACTTTCTGACAATCTTAGCAACAACTGCTGTTTGGACAGCTTATATTCGACCTCAGCGCGGTTAGCGGTGATTTTTGACTGGTCATAACGCTGCCATCGGGAGTAGTCAAATATTGACTGAGTGACTGTAAGGCCATAGCTTTCTGTGGGGTAATCGGCAGAGTTACCATAAAAGACAGCGTTATCTGACTCATTTATGGTTTTACTGGTCTCTTTGTGCTCATACTGGAGCGATATGGTCGGCAGCAAATCCGCCCGACTCAGATTGATAATTTCCTGGTCAGAGCGGTACTTATAGTATGCGGAAAGGTACTTAGTATCGCTCTCTTCAGCGACTTTCCAGACATCCATCAAGTCATCGGCCTGCACTTGAGCCGAACAAACTAATACAGAACATAAGCCCGTATTCACGATAATACGAGTTAGTTTAGAATTAAGCATGCATTCTCCCCGACCTCATCCTGAGCACTCCCAATGGTAATCTAACAGAAGGTTCAGCATCCGCCGCTAAAAATAGTTATTTAGTATTCAAAAACTGCATAGATTACTTTTTATTGATACCCAGTATGCTCAAATAACAACCAGGGTACAAACAAAATAATGTCAATAGGGAATTTTATTTATCGCATCTAAATAAACCATTAAGAATCAGGAACCTACAACAATAACCATTAAAAACAACATATTAAATACACCCTTACCACTACCCAGATTGAGCAGTGATGGTTGTTTCAAACAGGTGTATGATACGATCTGTAGCGGATTCAAGAAAAAAATAGTGCACTAGCGGTTATAATTTATACAACACGCTACTCAAGTCGCTCCTTATATATGCAAAAAGGCGGATCCCCCTGAAAGGAAATCCGCCTCTGATTTTACAACTATGCCAACCCTCGCCGACTGCGCCAGGCCAGGCCCGAGTGTGGGGTTATTTACGCGAAGTTTTACCCCGCAGCTTTTTCAACTTACGCTTTTTCGCCCGATTGCTCAGTCCTTTGGCGGGCTTTTTCGATAACCGGATCACTTCCAGTTCCGACTCACTCAAACGCACGCCTCCAGCACTCTCAGACTTTGCTTCGAACTTATTTCTGTTGCTTTTTCCGGCCCTGTCCTCTGCTGAACGTTTACGAGACGGTTTCCCCGAGCGGGCCTCGTCATCGCTTTTACCCCAGGGCGTTTTTGCATCTGTCCGGTTGCCCTGCTTAGCACGACTATGTTCGGGCTTAGCCGAAGAAGTCCCCGACGGTCTGCCTCGGGCAGGCCTACTTCCCTGGCGGCTTTCCAGCTCGGCAAGCGCTATTTTACCTTTACGCAGCAACTCCCGCTTACTCAGGCGCTTCGGTTCAGTCTCTGCACTCGCGGAATCAGCCCCGGGCTTCTCTGTCGCATCCAGCTTTTTAACCAGCTCGAAATCGATCTTGCGGTCATCCAGATCCACTCGCGCAACCTGCACCTGAACCCGGTCTCCGAGACGGAAAGATTTTCCGCTGCGCTCGCCATATAAACGTTGCAGGGCGGCATCGTAGTGATAGTAATCCCCCGGCAGCGCCGAGATATGGATCAGTCCTTCAACATAAACCTCTTCCAGCTCGACAAATACACCAAAGCCGGTCACCGCCGAAATCACGCCGCTGAACTCATCACCGACACAGTCCTGCATATACTCACATTTGAGCCAGGACATCACATCACGGGTGGCATCATCCGCGCGGCGTTCAGTCATGGAGCAGTGCTCGCCCAGCTCTACCATCTGCTCCATGGTATAGCGATGCATAAACCGCTTATCAATACGGAAGTTCTCCGGCCGGGTAACATGATGACTGTCATTATCCGAATGAATAAGCCCCCGAATGGCCCGATGAACCAGCAGATCGGGATAACGGCGTATGGGTGAGGTAAAGTGGGTGTAGGCCGGATAGTTCAGACCAAAATGCCCCTTATGCTCCGGACTGTAGACCGCCTGCGACATCGAGCGCAGCATCATCACCTGGATAACATGTTTATCCGCACGCCCTTCCAGGGACTCAGTCAGCGCCTGATAATCCGGTGGCGTCGGCTCATCCCCGCCCCCCAGACTCAGTCCCAGCGGACCGAGGTAGGTGCGCAACGCCTGCAACTTCGATTCTTTCGGACCGTCATGCACCCGGAACAGCGCAGGCTGCTTCAGTTTTTGCAGCATTTGCGCAGAGGCCACATTGGCACAGAGCATACACTCTTCAATAATCTTATGAGCATCGTTTCGCACCACCGGAACGATCTTCTCAATCTTGCGCTCTTCACTGAACAGAATACGGGTTTCGGTGGTTTCAAAATCTATCGCCCCCCGCTCCTCCCGGGCCCGGCGCAGCGCACAATACAGCTCATGCAGGTCTTCGATATGGGGCAACACTTCTGCATATTGCTGGCGCATCGCAGCACCGAAATCGGAATCCGGCTCCTGTAACATGGCGCCGACTTTGGTGTAGGTGAGTCGCGCTTTGGAGCGTATCACCGACTCATAGAAGGTATAGCCGCTGAGGTTCCCGGTAGCACTGATGGTCATCTCACACACCATCGCCAGCCGGTTTACATCCGGATTAAGCGAACACAAGCCGTTGGACAATATCTCCGGAAGCATAGGCACGACAAACTCGGGGAAATACACCGAGTTACCCCGTTTATGCGCTTCAATATCCAGCTGACTATCGGGGTGAACATAGGAGGATACATCGGCGATCGCCACCCATAAGCGCCAGCCACCGGAGCGTTTCGGTTCACAGTAGACCGCATCATCAAAATCTTTGGCGTCCTCACCATCGATGGTCACCAGCGGCAGATCACGCAGGTCGATGCGGTTTTCCACTGCAGAATCAGGTACTTCAGGGCCAAACTCACTGACCTCCTGACGTATCGCATCGGTCCATTCATTGGGGATATCATAGTTATGGATGGCAACCTTGATCTCCATGCCGGGCGCCATATGATCACCCAGCACCTCAGTCACCCGGGCGGTTGCTTTAGCCCGTTTAGACGGCGGTGTAATCAGCTCGACTACCACCAGCTGTCCCTGCTTATATTCCAGTCCGCCATCAGGGTCGGGCAGAATCTGAATATCATTGGTAATCCGCTGATTTTCCGGCGTCATATAACCGAAACCGGCATGCCCCTGAAAACGCCCAACCAGCTTATGGGTTTTGCGTTCCAGCACCTCGACAATAGCCCCCTCCATCCGGCCTTTACGATCTTCTCCGGTGGCCCGCACCAGCACCCGGTCGCCATCAAAGACCTGGCGCATCTCCCGGGCCGAGAGAAAGATATCATCACCGCCCTCATCGGGAATCAGAAAACCAAAACCATCCCGGTGCCCCATAATCCGCCCGGCAACCAGATCAAGCTTACTCAGCAGCACATACTGAGCCTTACGGTTACGCATCAACTGACCATCCCGCTCCATCGCTCGCAAGCGACGGCGCAGCGCTTCAGCACTCTCCTCATCACCAATCTCCAGCAGCACCTCTAGCTGAGGGCGGGTCAGCGGCTCTCCCTGGTCGGCCAGCAGTTGCATTATCAACTCCCGGCTGGCTATCGGGCGTTCATATTTCTCCGCTTCGCGGTCGGCGTGAGGGTCATCTGAGTAGTTTTTTGGGTCAGACATTCATCATCTTCTGTTAGGTACATTTTGAATAACTATACTCCAACAATACCTTAATCTGGAGCGTTTTACAGAACCTGTAGTGTAGTTAAACAATTGAAAAAGCGACATTCTCCAAACCGACACGCCAGAAACCAAAAAACCGGCTTTCGCCGGTTTTTTTTCATCAGACTAATACCGGTTAAGGCATTTCATCGACCTCTTCACCCTCGGGCTTCTCCGGCGGTAACAGATCCTCTTTACAGATCCCCAGCATGATCAGTATGTTCGCTGCCACATAGATAGAGGAGTAGGTACCGATAAAGACACCGACCAGAAGCGCGACCGCGAAGCCAAAGATCATCTCACCGCCAAACACTGCCAGCGCCACCAGTACCAGCAAAGTCGTCAGGGAGGTTACCAGTGTACGCCCCAGAGTCTGGCTCAGTGAGACATTCATAACATCGACCGGCTCACTCTTACGCAGCTTGCGAAAGTTCTCGCGGATACGGTCGGACACTACAATGGTATCGTTAAGCGAGTAACCGATTACCGCCAGAATAGCGGCCAGCACGGTCAGATCGAAGTCCAGCTGCAGCACAGAGAAGAATCCCAGTACGATCAGCACATCATGCCCCAGTGCGGCCACCGCACCGATGGAGAACTTAAGCTGAAAGCGGAAGGCAACGTACACCATGACCATAAACAGCGCCAGCAGCATGCCTAAACCGCCCTGCTCGCGAAGCTCTTCACCCACCTGCGCACCGACATACTCGTTGCGGCGCAACGTCAGATCCTGAGACTCACCGTCCTGCAAGGTTTGCAGCACCATATCACCCAGACTGGGATCATGAGCAACCCCCATGCGGATGAGAATATCCACCGGCGAGCCAAAGGTCTGCACGATGGCATCCTCATACCCGGCATTCTGCAGTTTATCGCGGATACCGTTCAGGTCAGGCTCTTGTTGATAACCCACTTCGATCAGTGAACCACCGGTGAAATCCAGACCAAACTTAAGTCCGTTGATCGCCAGTGAGGCGACAGAGATCAGCAGCAACGTAATCGAAAATGCGGCAGCAACTTTTCGCAGCCCCATAAAGTTATAGATTTTTTCAGTCGTCATCTTACTCTACTCCGTCAGATCGACAGTTTCTTCAGCGCACGACCGCCGTAAGCCAGATTAACCAACATCCGGGTAACCATGATCGCGGTGAACATGGAGGTCAGGATACCGACCGACAGGGTAATCGCGAACCCTTTTACCGGACCGGAGCCCATCGCAAACAGAATCACTGCCGCCAGCAGCGTCGTAATGTTGGCGTCAAAGATAGTGGAAAATGCACGGTCAAATCCGGCGCTGATCGCCGACTGAGGAGGCATACCGTTTTTCAGTTCTTCACGTATCCGGGAGAAAATCAGTACGTTGGCGTCCACAGCCATACCCACCGTGAGCACGATACCTGCGATTCCCGGCAGAGTCAGCGTCGCCGACAACATCGACATCACCGCCAGCAGCATCACCAGGTTCAGCGTCAGTGCAATATTGGCCAGTACACCAAAGCCCCGGTAGTAAGCCAGCATAAACAGCAGCACCAGAGCAAAGCCGATCTGCACCGACATCACCCCCAGCTCAATATTCTGCTCCCCCAGACTCGGTCCGACGGTACGCTCTTCAACAAAGTAGATCGGAGCGGCCAGAGCACCGGCACGCAACAACAGAGCCAGCTCAGAGGATTCGGTCGCGCTGTCCAGCCCGGTAATCCGGAAGCTGTTGCCCAGCACACTCTGAATGGTTGCCAAAGAGATAATCTTCTTCTCGACGTAAGGGATCCGCTTGGCAACCTGCTCACCCTCCACCGTTTCATAAAGGGTGCGATTCTTATGCTCAACAAACAGCACAGCCATGCGCCGCTTGATGGCGTTACGGGTGGTACGATTCATCAACTGACCGCCCTTGGCGTCCAGTGAGATATTTACCTGTGGCTGACCGTTCTCATCAAACGAGGACTGAGCGTTAGAGACACTGGAACCGGTGATAATCACGTCCTTTTCCAGGGTCGCCTCACGATTCTCATTACGGAACTCATAGGTCTCAGTAGTCACCCGTGAAGCATCGGTTTTGGCTTCCAGACGGAACTCAAGGTTCGCGGTCTTACCGATAATCCGTTTAGCCGCAGCCGCATCCTGAATACCCGGTAGCTGAACCACGATACGGTTACGTCCCTGACGCTGCACCAGCGGTTCTGCAACACCCAACTCGTTTACCCGGTTGCGCAGGGTGGTCAGGTTCTGCTTGATCGCATAATCTTCGATCTCACGGATCTTGCTTTCCAGCAATGTGATGGTGAGATAGAAAGCACCATCCATATCTTCGGTGTTAATCAGAAATTCGGAATACTCTTTACGCAGCAAGGTGACCGCCTGGTCACGCATATCGGCCGCCGAGAATTTCACCTCAAGACTACCATCCTCACGATGATCAACCGCGCGATAACGCAGTTTTTCGGAACGTAACTTGGTTTTGATCTCGCTGACATAGACATCCAGACGCTGCGCCACGGCAGACACCATGTCTACTTCCAGCAGGAAGTGCACACCACCCCGCAAATCAAGTCCCAGCTTCATCGGGCCTGCGCCAACAGATCTCAGCCATTCAGGGGTCGTGGGCGCCAGATTCAGGGCCACAACATATTTATCACCCAGCGTCTGGCTGATAACCTCTTTGGCTTCCAGCTGAGTACGACTGTCTTTGAAACGGATCAGACCGCCATTATCAGTCAGTTCTTCACCTTTAACGCTGATATCAGCCTGCTGCAAGGCTTCGGTCACCTGATCCAGCAATGGCTGGTTGACTACATTCGACTCTCGGGTGCCGGAAAGCTGAACAGCATAATCGTCAGGAAAAAGGTTGGGTGCGGCATAGATACCACAGACCAGCAGTACCAGCACGATCAGCGCATTTTTCCACAGTGGATATTTATTGAGCATGGCGCTCTGTCCCTAACTAGCCCGGTTATCAGAGCAAGCGCTTTCATCAAAAAAGGCTCGTTTCTGACCGGACTCCAATGTTTAGATTTAAACGATTCAACAAGCAGGCAACGGCCTGAACCGTCGCTGCTCTAATCACATAAAAACAACGCCACGATAGTGGCGTTTGGTTATGGATTTGTTACTAGATCTGTTTAATGGTGCCTTTTGGCAGCGCAGCACTGACATGAGTTTTCTGGAAAGTCAGCTCAGTAGTGTCATTCACGCTCAGTACCACATAGTCGTCGCTCAGACGCACAACTTTACCGATCAGACCACCGGCGGTGATCACTTCATCACCCTTGCTCAGTCCGTTCAGCAGCGCTTTATGTTCTTTGGCGCGTTTTGCCTGAGGACGCCACATAAACATGTAAAAAATAACACCGAAGCCAACCAGAAAAATCAGATTGAACATACTTGGATCTAAACCACCCGGTCCGGCAGCTGCTTCAGCGTAAGCTGGAGAGATAAAAAAGCTCATTACGGCTTCTCCTAATACTTAATAAAATCAATAAATTAAAGTCAAACTTCAACGTTAAGAGGCGGTGTTTCCATCCCCTTAAGATGGTAGAACTGGTCAACAAAGTCGTCCAATTTACCCTGTTCAATGGCCTGACGCAATCCGGCCATAACTTCCTGATAATAGTGTAGGTTATGGATGGTATTCAGCTGTGAGCCAACAATCTCCTTACACTTATCAAGATGGTGCAGATAGGCACGGCTGAAATTCTGACAGGTGTAGCAGCTGCACTGCTCATCTAACGGCCGTGTATCGGTCTTATTCGCAGAGTTGCGCAGTTTGACCACCCCGTTACGGGTAAACAGATGGCCGTTACGCGCATTACGGGTGGGCATGACACAATCAAACATATCCACACCGCGGCGAACACCTTCCACGATATCTTCCGGCTTCCCCACACCCATCAGATAGCGGGGCTTATCTTCCGGCATCTGGTGAGCCAGATGATCCAGTACCTTTACCATCTCCTCTTTCGGCTCACCCACGGACAAGCCACCAATGGCATAACCATCGAAGCCGATCTCATTCAGCCCCTCGATTGATTCATCCCGAAGATGGGGATACATGCCACCCTGCACGATACCAAACAGCGCAGAAGGACTGTCGCCATGGGCCGCTTTGGAACGTTTTGCCCAGCGCAGGGAGAGACGCATCGAGTCGGCGGCCTCAATCTCGGTGGCCGGATATGGCGTGCACTCATCGAAGATCATCACGATATCAGAGCCCAGATCTTTCTGAACCTGCATCGACTCTTCCGGCCCCATAAATACCTTGGAACCATTCACCGGTGACTGAAAGTGCACCCCCGCTTCCGTAATCTTACGCATCGCGCCCAGGCTAAACACCTGAAAACCACCGGAGTCGGTCAGAATAGGACCGTTCCAGTTCATAAAATCATGCAGGTCGCCATGCGCCTTAATCACTTCAGTGCCCGGTCGCAGCATCAGGTGAAAGGTATTCCCCAGAATAATCTGCGCACCGATCGCCTCAATATCTTTCGGCAACATCCCCTTAACCGAGCCATAAGTACCCACAGGCATAAACGCCGGCGTTTCCACATCGCCACGGGGGAAACTCAAACGGCCGCGACGGGCTTTGCCATCGGTCGCCAGACGTTCAAACTTCATAAAACATTCTCTGCTCACAATCTGTCCTAAATAAGTTACCTGAACTCAGGTTTCGCCTGGGGAGTTGCGATCTTCTCCCTATATAAGGCTGAATAAAATAAATTAAAGGCTGATCGCTGTTTTTTCGACTCAGACCGCCCTTCTGCTAACGATCTTTTTTGGATAAAAACATCGCATCGCCATAACTGAAGAAACGATAACGCTGCGCCACCGCTTCTTTATAAGCCGCCATCATATGCTCATAACCGGCAAACGCCGACACCAGCATAAGCAACGTCGACTCCGGCAGATGAAAATTGGTGATCAGCAGGTCGACCGTGCGGAACTGATACCCCGGAAAGATAAAGATATCCGTATCACCAAAAAAGGGCTGAATCTCGCCATCCTGGCTGGCGGTTTCCAGGCAGCGTACCGAAGTGGTTCCCACGGCAAGCACCCGGTTTCCCCGCGCTTTGGTTTCCCGTACCGCCTGACACACCGCTTCCGGCACTTCGATATATTCAGCATGCATCTTATGATCCTGAATATTATCGACTTTCACCGGACGGAAGGTCCCGGCCCCCACATGCAGGGTGACAAAAGCTTTGTTCACACCCTTCTCGGCCAGACGGTCGAGCAGTGCATCATCGAAATGCAGGCCGGCGGTTGGCGCTGCGACAGCCCCCGGCTTTTCGTTATAAACGGTCTGATAACGTTCCCGGTCAGACAGCTCATCTTCCCGCTTCATATAGGGAGGCAACGGCATATGGCCGAACTGTTCCAGTGCCTCGACCAGGTGCACATCCTGCAGCTCAAACTGCAACTCAAACAGGTCATCATGACGGGCCACCATGGTTGCTTTCAGGCCACCCTCAAACGTCAGTTCTGCGCCAGGTTTGGGCGACCGGCTGGAGCGGATATGGGCCAGTGCAGAGCGCTCATCCAGTACCCGTTCGACCAGCACCTCGATCTTACCGCCGGAGGCCTTCTGGCCAAACATCCGCGCCGGAATAACCCGGGTATTATTGAACACTACCAGATCACCGGGTTCCAGCAGATCCAGCACGTCGAAGAACTGCCGGTGCTGAAACTCACCGCTGTTACCATCCACACAGAACAACCGGCTGTCGCTGCGCTTCTCCAGTGGATAGCGGGCGATAAGCTCGTCGGGTAGATCAAAGTGAAAATCTTTTACCTGCATAGAGAAACGTTAACCTGACACGCAATAATTAGCTGAAACCGACGGGCAATCCAGTAACCGGCCGATAAAAAGGGAGCATATCCTACCCGGTTTACGGTAAAACTTCAGCTAAATTAGACGCGGAAAGACGATCTCAGGCATCAGAAAAAAGCTCGTCAGGGGAGAGGCAACAGGAGTCAACCGAACCCGTGCAGCCGGAAGCGAGCAAAATCGCGCCTGTTAATGAATGAAAGCATCGACCACCTCCGGGTCAATGCTTATCAGAAGAGCTTATCAAACTGGCTTTTTTAGCCCGGCCGGTCAAAAACGGGAAGCCGTATTATTCAGCCCGGTGCTCGTAAGACTAAGGCTAATGCTCAGATTCAGGCTCAAGCACTATCGCCGGTAACCGAAACCAGAGATTCAACAGACACAAGCCACTCATTGCACACACAGCACCGATCTCGACAGACCCTGCCACCGATATCACATAGGCAAAGCCACTGAAGAATTTTGTCAGCCACCAGGACGCGATATCCAGCCACAATGCGATCCAGCCTGCAGAGATCAGCAGCGTTTTAATCCAGCTAGCATAACTGCTATAAGCCATGACCATTGAAACAAGTACTAAGAATACGGCGATACCAAACAGGTGGATATGGGCTGTTTTTGCCATTTTCGTCCAGCTATACCCACCCTCGGTGTATTGCACTATATCCTCGTAGTGACTGAAAGGCATCGAGGTAATCGCCTTGCTCATCTGGGAATTACGGCTATGACACTTCTGACAATCCTCTTCGAGGATATACATCACCTCCTCTTTGAAGAAGGCATCATTCTTCGCCCCCTCTGCGATCCATTGAGCGATCAGATCGATATCACTATCTTCAGCAACATATTGATACATTGAGCCTTTCATGGCTGAGATCAACAGTGAGTCGCTGTAATGGGATCTCACTTTCTCCATCTCCGGAATATTAAAACCGCGGTCATGCTGAGAATAGAGTAAGCCAATCAGGGTGACCGCACTGAGCGCGCCCAGAATAACGGTTATAAGAAAACCGGACAGTCCCAGCTTTGCAGAGAATTCAAGTGAGTTTATACGCATAGATCAGCCCTTATCAGGTAACTTGGCAAGACCGGACGCCCGTCTTCGCCTGAAGAAGAGCATCCCATTTATCAGTACTGCATTGCTGCACTGATTCAGTTACTTAAAGATGAGATCATACGCTCCTTCATGATAGAGATGATCAATCTGCGAGTTATCAAACACCGAGATCCCGAAGCTGTAAGCCTGGCTCAGGTCACTGAACTGAACATCCTGAACTCCGGCATTCTCGCCGCTAGTCACCAGCGCCCGTTTGATTTCGATGGTCCACCGACCATCCTGCCACTCCCCTTTCGCCCAGATATCCCCCCGGGAGCCGGTAAACGCTTCAGACATAATCCCCGGAACCTGGTCACCCGGTTTAAAGGTATCCACAAAAGGGGTCTTCTGGGAGGGGGTAATGGTAAAGCCATCCACATTACCCTGGCTGCGATTCATAAACGCAGGTCCGGTCTTTTCGGCATTCACATTATCAACATAGCCACCGCCGGTTTTACTATCCCCGTGACGCCCCCAGTTTTTATTCACTGACGGATCATTCACACTGTCGATAAACTGGTCATCAATCAGCCCCAGTGGATTCATGCGTACACTTTTCCAGTGCCACATATCGATAGTCTGACCGTCCCGGGTATATTTACGCCCCGGCGCTTTGCCTGTCTGATCAAAGCCATTAATTTTGCCGTCATCATCCTGCATATGACAGGCGACATCACAGCCTTTCTTAGCGAACCCCCGGGCATTAATGTTCCACAACAGTGCCAGCTTATCTTCATAGTAAACATTATCGTGGCCGGTCTGATCCTTATCTTTCAACTGTTTCCATGAACCATCCGCCTGTTTTTCCCAGGGGAAACGGGCCAGGCTTTTAGTCGGATCATCGTACTGAATAAGAAAATAGACGAAGTTCTCATCATAGAGGGATTTAAGCTGCACACTGACACCGGTCATCCCGCCATAGTTGTTCGCTTTATAGGGCAGGTTATCGAGCTGAACACGCAATTCCGGGGCGTTATCCCATGCGCTTTCAGCCATACCATCCAGTGTGATTGTGGTATCAGTCTTTACACTGGTAAGCGTCTCGTTGGCGGCCTGAACGGCACCACTTAACGTTATGCCGCTTAAAGCAACGCCACTCAGGATCACCAGTGAACCAACAAAACCGGCTCGCGCTTTAATGAATCTTTGCATAGATCAACCCTCAAGCTGTGTGAATCAGAGAATTACATCCCTGTTATTTTTTATCGATTTTTTCAACTATAGCTCAAAGCGAGAGCCTGCAAGACAAAAGATATCGGGGGATTCACCATAATGTCTGGCCACGTTGATACAGATCATGATCGGCTCAACGACCGTCCGACATCGGCATATCGGTAAGTCCTCAGCCTCATCCGATTAACCTTACTCTTTATCCGTCTTCATGAGAGACGGATGTAGGTATAATGTCGCCCCTCTATTCAATAGATAATTGAATAAATAATTCAATAAACCCACCTACAATAACCCCAAAGGCTCCGGATTTACGTTCCGACCGGCTGAGGAGAACGAATGTCACAGATCGTAGTCTGCGCGATGTATAAATTTGTCGCGCTGGAAGATTTTGAAACCCTGCGTGAACCACTGCATAAAGTCATGCTGGATAACGACGTACGCGGCACACTGCTGCTGGCCCGCGAAGGGATTAACGGTACCGTCGCCGGCAGCCGTGCCGGTATTGATGCCCTGCTGACCTGGTTGCAAAACGATTCCCGGCTTGCCGATATCGTTTACAAAGAGTCGCTGGATGACAGCAACCCGTTTCACCGCACCAAGGTTAAGCTGAAAAAAGAGATCGTTACCATGGGCGTTGAAGGGATAGACCCTAAACGCGTCGTTGGCACTTACGTCAAACCGGACGAGTGGAATGCACTGATCTCCGACCCGGAAGTTATTTTGGTGGATACCCGCAACGACTACGAAGTTCAGGTGGGCACCTTTAAGGGAGCGATCAATCCGGAAACCGAGACCTTCCGCGAGTTTCCTGCCTACGTCAAAGAAAATCTGGACCCGCAGAAAAACCGTAAAGTGGCAATGTTCTGCACCGGCGGTATCCGCTGTGAAAAATCCACCGCCTACCTTAAAGAGCAGGGCTTCGATGAGGTCTATCACCTGGAGGGCGGCATTCTGAAATACCTGGAACAGGTACCCCAGGAACAGTCCTTATGGGAAGGCGAGTGCTTCGTGTTTGATAACCGGGTGACAGTCAATCACCAGCTGGAAAAAGGCAGCTACGATCAGTGTCACGCTTGCCGCCTGCCGCTCACCGCGGAACAGATGCAAAGCGACAAGTATCAGGCGGGCATCAGCTGCCCCAACTGCTATGACAACCTGAGCGATGAACAGCGCGAGCGATTTATCGAGCGGCAGAAGCAGATGCAACTGGCTCAACAACGGGGCGAGGCCCATCTGGGCGCCGATGCCAACGACACCAGCAGCAAACGGCGGGAACTGAAACTACAGGAACGGCTGGCGCAGCAGGAAAAAAGCTAAACACTGACTTAGAGGGATCTGGCTACGCTGATCCCTCTTAACCTGCCACACTAATTTGCCGTACTAGTCATCGAACCGATAACCGATACCATGCACCGTGGTGATGATGCGCGGCGCTCTGGCATTCAGTTCAATCGCCTTTCGCAGTTTGGATATATGCTGATCCAGAGTACGGCTATTGGCAAAATAGTCCCGCCCCCAGCAGTGGTTGAACAGCGCATCACGATCGACCACCTTGCCCTTCAATTCAAATAACAAACGCAGTATTTTCAAATCCCTCAGGCTTAACTCAATCACCTGATCACCGCGTAGCGCACGAAATTCAGAGGGTCTGATCTGCAGGTCCCCCATAACAAAACTGTCATCCTCCGCGATGTTCATTAGCGGACGCAGAGACCGTCTTGTTACCGCCCGTATCCGGGCAATCACTTCACGACGGCCAAAGGGTTTTTTGATGTAATCGTCGGCGCCTAATTCAAGTCCCAGCACCTGATCGATCTCTTCCGATTTTGCGCTGATAAAGATCACCGGAAGCACCTCATTATGCTGACGAATACGCCGACATACCGCATAGCCGTCCTGTTTCGGCATCATGATATCCAGCAGCACCAGGTCAGGCTGATGCTGTAGGTATAACTGCCAGGCCTGATCACCATCCGCCGCCGCTATACACTCATAACCTTCAGACTCCAGCAACGTCGCCAGTCCCTGGCGGATATGCAGATCATCTTCAGCAATTAACAGTTTCATATCCCTTCCTGTCTAATAATCCGGTTTTCTGTCCTGCTGCTCAGTTGAGAGCGCAACAGGGGTTACCAGCGTCAGTAAAAAACTGGCTCCTGAGGTTTCTGTTGGTGAGCTCGACTGTAAGTCCGACGGCGCCTTCGTTGAATAACCCGGCTCAACCATCAACTCGCCCTGATGGGCTCTGGCCAGGTCACGCGCCAGCCCCAGTCCGATCCCCGTGCCACTAACGCCCTCGGTCAGCTTCTCGCTACCACGGTAAAAAGGTTCAAACACCTTGTCAGCTTCATCCGCCGGGATACCGGGACCAAAGTCGCGCACCCGTATATAACTATACAAACGACCTGAGCGCTCCTGCTGCCAGCTACTGATATCGACGAAGCGCCCATCAGCGGCATATTTTTCACAGTTGCTCAGCAGGTTATTCAGAATCTGCTCCAGCGCTTCACCGTCAAAATGGCATAACTGCTTAGCCTCACCGGTAAAACGAATGCTTAAAGTGCGCGCGCTTAAGACCGGCGTAAATAGCTCCACAACCTGATCAATACAGTTATCGATGACCCCTGGCTGATATCTGACACTGACGCCCTCACGCTTAGAGCGTGAAAAACTCAGCACATTTTCAATCAACCGAGACAACCGCCCCGCCTCACTGCTGATCACCCCCAGATAACGTTGCGCTACCGGCTCATCATCGCTCAGTTCATGCTCCAGCATCTCGGTATATAAACGCACATTCGTCAGCGGCGTTTTGAGTTCATGGGACACCTGATTGACAAAATTAACCCGTTGCTCAGCCAGCCTCAGCTCGCGGTTATGCTCGCGATATAACAGGTAAGCCAGCGTCGATAAACCTGCGGCCAGCAGCACTAACAAGACCACCAGTCCCAGCCAGCCGCTGAGGGCCATCGGCAGCTCAGAGGTGTAGTAGGCCAGGTGCCAACTCGCCAAAGGGTGACTCAAAGGCATTGTTTGCAGGGGTTTCTGCCCCTTCTCAGTGACCCGTACGCCTCCCCAGCTATAGGCGATCTCGCCCCGATCATTCACCAGGCGGATCTCACTGTCCATCTCCGGCTCTATGGACACCTGCGTGGCAACACCCGCAACAGAACTGGACGGTAGCAGGTCTATCAGGTCCGATAACAGCCGCGCGGAGTTCAGAGCAAAGCCAACGGTATTGCCGTCACTATCCTGTAGCCAGAAGATCTGCTGCAAACCCACTTCGGCATACCAGGCGATCCAGCCATGGGGCGGTTCGGGCGCGCTCAACCCGGCAGACTCAGATACCCCCTGAACGGCAGCATCCCCGCTATATCTGTTTTTCTGAGCCACCGGGCTACTGAGTCTGGCGCTCTTTAATGTGTCATTACTCCCGCCGGAATACCCCTGATTTATGCCATCGGGCCCGCCAACTGGATCCACTGTCGGCATCGTAAAGCGCTCAGGCTGGCGCAGCAGATTACGGGTTAGCGCGACAAACTCCTGTTCCTGATGATTCAACGGCTGGTCTGATGGGGGAAAGAGACGCTCGCCGGTGGGCGATAAAACAAATACCTGCTTTACTGCGGCCGACTGAGCGATAAACCGGCGCACCTCTTCAACCCTGTATTGCCCCGCCGTTTGCTGCTGCAATACCGCTGTCTGGCGTATAAAAAGTTGTTGCAGCCGGAAAAAATGCTCCTGAAACTGTGCGTCAATACTCTGCAACCGACCGGTTGCCAGATTACTTAACTGGTGGGCGACAACCTGCTGTTGATCCAGTTGCAAGCGCACGCCAAACCAGGCCAGCAATAACAGTGGCAGAGCGATAATAACGGCGAGTAACAGGGGTGTTCGTCTGTTCACAGATCCTTCCGGCGGTGTGGGCGGGGATAAAACGCTGGCGTTCCATCCCCGGTCATTCTCGATGTATCCGCGTATCAATACGCCTGCTGCGTGGCGCGCTTATACTGTCGTGCCTTCAGCTCTTTACGTTGTTTATTCCAGTTCTGATCGAGCTCCATCGCGTCTGCATCCTGCAGGGCTTCCTCTTCCTGTTTCTGCAAGCGCGGTGAATTCAGCGACTCAGCCTGAGAACCCAGATAGGATGCGCTATCCTTAAGGATCTGCTTAGCCCCTTCCAGGTCACCACTGTCCCGTGCCTCAATCGCATCACGACTATATTCATTAGCCACCTGCTCAACCGCAGCTTCCAGTGCCTTATCATCCCGGGCGGCCCTCACTTCCTGCTTTGAGCCACTGAAACGGGCGATACTCTGGCCGGATAACTGCTCCTCGTTCTGCGTGATCAGATTATCGTAGTGAACCTCAACCGCAACCAGTTCAAGCTCCGTTTCTGCCTGTTGTTGCGGGACTTCGACTTCAAGAATAACGAATTTTTCCTGCTCGCTGTACAACTGATTCAGTCGGGTTGTTACCCGGTTGCCAATAATCTCGCTTTCACGTCCCAACAGACGAATCGGCTTTACGCCATTGCGACAACGAATCTCAATATTGACCCCCTGGGCAACCACTGACAGCACATCGCCAAACTCATACTGGAAAACAGAGGCCAGATCTTCAGCGTTTTCGACAAACGCATGGTTACCATCACTGTAACCCGCTAAGCGGGTCATCAGGTCTTCGTTATAACCCAGACCCAACCCAATAGTCGTGACGCTGATCCCCTCTTTCGCCAGCGAGGCCCCCAATTCACCCAGTTCAGACGCCGACTGTGGGCCGACATTGGCCAATCCATCGGAGAGTAAAATAACCCGGTTGACCTTATTCCGGCTGAGAAACTTACGCAGCTCATTCGCCCCTTTACTCACGCCGGCAAACAGCGCAGTATTGCCATCCGCCCGGATATGACGAATCGCATCATAAATGGCCCGCTGGTTATGCACTTCAGTCGCCGGCACCACCACCTGCACCCGTGAATCGTAGCTCACCACCGACACGATATCCCGTTCATCCAGACGCTTAATCGCCATGATAGCGGCTTCACGGGCATACTTAATTTTATCGCCACCCATCGAGCCCGACTTATCCAACACAATTGCAACATTGGCTGGTATCCGGGCCTGCTTATCCTGCTGTTTAAAGCCTTCCAGCGATACTTTAATAAACGCCCGGTGACTTTGCCCGGCTTCCATCACCGGGGTTGCCAGATTAATATTCAGATTCACCTGATTCACCTGATTCGCCTGAGCCAGCACCGGCAACAGGCTCAGTAAAACAAATCCGAACGACTGCAGAGTTCGTTTTATCATATGTTTGTCAGATTGAGAGTCCATGATCAAATTCCTGAGTTGAGAGTATAGTGAAGCAAATCCACCGTTGTATTGACTCTACGCTCAGTCAGACAGAGAAAAGTCAGATCAGGTTATCGATTTTGTAAGAAATTTGTAAAATCCAAACGTCTGATTATAAGCGCTCTATTTAACAGCCCTGTTCAAGGGCCCTATTTAAGAGCCCTGTTAAACAAACCTCAGGTCTGATGACACAACTCAATCCAGCGCTCGATCCCGGCACTGCGATACTTATGCTTGTTGATCACCAGATACAGCTGCCTGTTGAAATCACGCCCGGCCACCCTTAACGGCACCAGCGTGCCCAGTTCAAACGACTCCTGCAGGGCGATGCGTGATAAACAGCCAATACCCAGTCCCTGCGCCACCGCCTGCTTGATCCCCTCAGCGTGTTCCAGCTCCAGCATCACATTCAGGTTGGGCAGCAAACCATGCAGCGCCCAGTCAAATGCCTGACGGGTGCCGGATCCCTGTTCCCGCAGAATCCAGCGGGCGGACAGCAGATCGGTATCACTCAGCTGATGTTTACGCGTCAGCGGATGATCCGGGGCACAGAACACCTCCAGCCGGTCATTCAGCCAGGGGACCACCTCCAGATCCGGATGCTGCACCTCCCCTTCCACCAGGCCGATATCCAGATCGAAATTGATCAGCCGGGCGGCGATTGCCGAGGTGTTGGCCACCTGCAGATCCAGCTTCGCCCGGGGCTGTTCGTCGAGATAACGGGCGATCAGCCCCACCGCCAGATAGTTACCGATGGTCATGGTTGCGCCAATTTTCAACTGCCCCACTGCCTGATGCTGAGCCATATCCTGCTCCAGACTGCGGGCCCGTTCCAGCAAGGCTTCCGCCCGGGGACGCAGCAATCGCCCCAGCTCATTGATCTTCAGCCGCTTACCCACCCGGTCGAACAGCTGGATATCAAACTGGGTTTCAAGATCGCGCAACGCCCCACTGGCCGCCGACTGCGACATCGACAAACTGTCCGCCGCACGGGTGATATTGTCATAGTGAGCCACTGCCAGAAACACCTCTAACTGGCGCAAGGTATATTTCATATTCGGTTTTTCCGATTACATTTATCTAAATAATCACCTTTAACACTATAGCAAAGCGCTCTAGCATGCACTTAAGGAATAGATAAAGTCTTTTAATAGCTTTAACGCATAAGCAAACAATCAAACAGTTTTGAGGTAGCTCCATGTCAAACATCGGTCGTGAAGAGGTACTCAGCGTACATCACTGGAACGATACTCTGTTCAGCTTTACCACCAGCAGAGATCCGGGTTTTCGTTTTAAAAACGGTCACTTCACTATGATCGGACTGGAACACGAAGGCCGCCCGCTGATGCGCGCTTACAGCATCGCCAGTGCCAACCATGAAGATCAGCTGGAGTTCTTCAGCATCAAAGTACAGGACGGCCCGCTGACTTCTAAACTGCAGCGCATTCAGCCCGGTGATCAGATCCTGATCAGCCGCAAGCCCACCGGTACCCTGATCAACGATCACCTGCTGCCGGGCAAGCATCTCTACCTGATCAGCACCGGCACTGGTCTGGCACCGTTCATGAGCATCATTAAAGACCCGGAAATTTATGAGCAGTACGACAAAGTGATCCTCACCCACGGGGTACGGCAGCTGTCGGAACTGGCCTATGCCGATGTAATTCAGGATCACCTGCCCGGCAACGAATACTTTGGCGATATGGTCAGTGACAAGCTGCTCTACTACCCCACCGTCACCCGCGAACCGTTCCGCAATCAGGGCCGCCTGACCGACCTGATCGCCACCGGCAAGCTCACCCGGGATCTGGGGCTGCCGGACCTGAGCCTGGAGAATGACCGGTTTATGATCTGCGGCAGCCCGAGCATGCTCAAAGACACCACCAACATTCTCGATGGCATGGGCTTTATCGAAGCCCGCCACGGCGATGCGGGTCACTACGTGATTGAGCGGGCCTTTGTGGAACGTTGAGCTTGAGATCGACAACAGCCCTTTCAGTATTATGAAAGGGCTGCGACGCAACGATTTCAAAGATATTTCATCAATCGCATTGACCGCCCGAAAACGAGACGTATAATACGCTCCACGTTTGTGCCAGTGTGATGGAATTGGTAGACATAGGGGATTCAAAATCCCCCGCCCTTAAAAGCGTGCCGGTTCGAGTCCGGCCACTGGTACCATGAATAAATAAAAAAGGGTCCTGCATTGTAGGACCCTTTTTTATTTATTCTTCAGTTGTCGGACGAGAACCGGAGGTTCGACAAACAGTTTCCAGGAAACTGTTTGGACAAGCCGCTTGCGGCGCAGCCCCAAAGGGGTTGTTGCAGCCAACAGGCTGCAACAATCAATCCGGCCACGTTTTTAGCCTCATGACTCTTCTCTAAAAGTAAGTGAGGCTTTTTTATACCTGAAGCTTGGGCAGAAAGGACATAGGGGATTCGCTTTCCAGAAGATCTCTGCCCGCCCTTAAAAGCGTGCCGGTTCAAGCTCTGGAATCAGCGGCCACTGGTACCATGAACGAAATCAATTAAGCCTCGTTACTCTTTAACCTAAAGAAACGGGGCTTTTTTGTGCCTGAAGCTTGGGCAGAAAAGACGTAGGGGATTCGCTTTCCAGAAGATCTCAGCCCGCCCTTAAAGCGTGCCGGTTCAAGCTCTGGAATCAGCGGCCACTGGTACCATGAACGACAATAGATTAAGCTTCGTGACTCTTTACCATATGTGTTGAGCCGCTTAAGTTACAGGATTGAGAAGTAACTTCCGCAGAGATGCAAGGGAAACGTGTTTCGTCTGTCCGTATTAATGGGCCTGCTTTTCCGGTCCAGTTTCCTTGAGATAGCTCTTATTTTTTTGGTTCTATCATTACCCAGAGCACCACTTTGCCCAAAGAAAATGGAATTTAATTATGAGAGATATATTATTGCTGACGCACTTCACTGGATTGATCTTTGGTGCTGGTGCCGGTTTTTCGATTTTTGTGATCGGTTTTCTCAGTAAAAGGTTCCCGCCGGAAAGTCGCCAGGCTGTTTTAGTCAGCTTGTTTCCGCTTCGCTACATCTCCTACATAGGCTTGCTGTTGTTGGTGGTGTCAGGCGTACAGATGGCGATGCCTTACTACGCAAACCTAGGCAATATGCCGTTGTTTAGCATAAAGATTTTGTCCGTTTCGTTGATCGTACTCTTCAGTTTGTATGGCGTCTGGCAAATGCAATTGGCGAAAAACAACAACCCGGCGCTGTACTTAAAACGTCTGGGTATAGCCGGAAAGGCTGGGTTCGCCTTGAGTCTGGTCACGGTTTATTGCGCTGTATATTCATTTCACTGAAGAAAAAGTATGAACGTTGCTTTGTTGTTTGGGGGTATGGAGCATTCGATATACCCCGACCTGTTTGACGAATGTTTAAACCGGGTTGATGACTTTCTGATAATCGATACACCGCTGAAAAGAAGCAGGGCTTTTTTGTGCCTGCTAGTTGGATAAGCGCATATAGGGGATTCGCTTTCTATAAGATCCCAGCCCCCCTAAAAGCATGCCGGTTCAAGATCCTGAATCAGCGGCCACTGGTACCATGGATGTAAACCGATTAAGCCTTGCCTGCTCTTACTATAGCGCAGCAATTTTTTGTGCCTGCGATGTAGAGAAAAGGCATCGGGATTACGAAATTGATCTGCGCCATTGACTACCCTTCAGGTGATGTTCTGTATTGATTCTGATCAATTCAGGATAACTCTTCTCTGCATTATTCCTGTCGTGATCCATACTAATAACCAAATATCTTCGCTCAGGAGCACTGCAATGCATACCAAACTCTGCCTGCGTATCCCTGTCATACTGGCACTGATAGCCCTGTTGGTTACAGGGTGTGCTTCAGTGCCGATGGAAGCTCTGGTTAAAGACACTGAATCAAAACAATTCGTTCCTGCCCCGGATAAAGCCTCGCTCTACATATATCGAAATGAGGTTCTTGGCGCAGCTATTCCGATGTCAGTATTTATCAATGGTAAAAACCTTGGCCAAACCGCATCTAAAACGTATTTCCATTTGAGTCTCATTCCCGGCCAGTACGATATAGATTCAATAGCCGAAAATAATTGCAGTCTTTCCCTGAGTGTAGAGCCAAACCAGAACTACTTTGTCTGGCAGGAAATTAAGATGGGAATGTGGATGGCACGTTGCGCTTTGCATGAAGTCGGTCAACAAGAAGGGCGCGAGGGTGTAACCGAGTCCAAACTCATCAAAATGCAAATTTCTGTCGCGGATATTCTCCCGCTGGGTCAGTCTGCGGACTCTGTAGCGACAAAGATTCGGGAGCTTAATGAACTCTACAAAGATGGGTTAATTACTGAAGATGAGTACCATTCCAAGAAAAAAGAACTTCTGGATCAGCTGTAGCGGGACTTTACTAATAAAGAGTAATAAAGGGGACCGGTTATTTATAAATGAGAGAAAGCCCTAAAGAACTCTCTTTCCTGAAGCTCTTCCCCCTTTTTTGTAGTTACCGCTCCGGCCCTCCCGGTCTCCGAAATTTCACGACGAGCAGCTATAGTGCGACACGCCGCCGAGCTCTCTGAATTCAGACGGTTTCCGCCGGTAGTATTTATCTTCAACGGCTTGTGATTGCTCAGCATAGGGCTGGGTCATCACCTCCTGCAGTTCCCGCACCAGCTCGTAGTTCCCTTCGGCCGCTTGCTGGTACGCAGGCACAACCAACCACTCCCGCAGACTGTATTTCGGGTTAACCCGTTTCATCTGCTGAGAGATCTCATCACGGGAGCCGGACTGGCTGTCGATCAGTGCATGCCATTTTGTCAGCCACGCTGACCAGCGCTGATCCATCCCTTCCGGATCCGCCTGATAGGCTGGCCCCTGATAGAAGCCTTTCTGCAGTGGCGCGATGTCGTCTGGCAGATTCGACAACTCGCGGAAAAGAATGGTGTAATCCACCGGAGTTTGCACCATCAGCCCACCCAGCTCATTGAGCAGCTCTTTATTAAAGTGTTCCAGCCCGAGTTTGGCGGCCCACATCGCTTCCAGTTTCGCCTGCATCACTTGCGCAAAGCCACTACGGATCTCGTCCAGTTGTTTCAGCGCCACCTCATCCGAGGCCAGCAACGGCCGCAGTGCCGTCCAGAACATGTGGAAGTTACGTTCTGCAGCAACGGGCTGATTGAGGAATGAGAAGTGTTGTCCGCCACCGGTCCAGGGTTGATATTGCGGATCGAAGCGTTCACAAAATCCGAACGGACCGTAGTCGAGGGTGAAACCACCCGCCGCGCAGTTATCACTGTTGAAGTTGCCCTGGCAATAACCAACGCGAATCCAGTTCGCCACCAGCGAGGTCAGGCGATTGCGGAACTCGCGCGCCAGCATCACCACTTTTTCGGCGGTGCTCAGGGTATTATCGATAACGTCAGCGTACTCGCGATCGATCAGGTGCAGCACCATCATCTCAAGTTCCGCCATCGCGTTCGGGTGTTCCTGCTTGCGGGCCCGGCGAGCAAAGAGCTCCAGCTGGCCGACCCGCAGGAACGACGGTGCGACCCGGGTCGAGATGGCGACAGGCTCCGATACCATCGTGTCGGGATCCATCGAGTGCGAGCCCTCTGAATACCACGGCCGTCTGACCTGCTCCGTTTTAGACACATACAGACTCAGCGAGCGGGAGGTTGGCACGCCGAGGGCGTGCATATGTTCCTGTGCCAGAAACTCCCGGACACTGGAGCGCAACACGGCGCGGCCATCCGCGCCGCGGCAGTATGGAGTCCGGCCGCCACCTTTGAGCTGCATCTCCCAGCGCTGTCCCTTGATAACCGCCTCGAGTACGGAAACAGCACGACCGTCACCGTAACCGTTGCCGGTTTGAAACGGGCACTGCTGAGTGTATTCGGTACCGAAGATGGACAGTGCGTAACCACAGGCCCAACCAACCCCGCGCATCGGCTGCGGAACCTGGGAGGTATCGCCCGAGAACATCCGCACGAAGTCCTCCGACCGGGCCAGACTGTCGGCGAACCCCAGCTCGCGAAACAGCGATTTGCTGTGAGCGATGTACTCAGGATCTTCGATTGGCGTGGGTTTTACAGGGACATAGTGGCCCGAGAACACCTGTCGCGGCGCGTGGTCGGCGCCGTCTGCTTTCGCGTCAGGATCGGCGTTGAGCGTGTCCGTGAACGAGTAGTTTGCCAGCGGAGCCAGATCGTCGAGGGTCGCGATGGTTGGCAAGGTATTCTGGGGTTGTTGATGATTCATTGGGGCTCCTCATGACGTGGGTTGAACAATGATCCCCCTTAATAAGAGGAGTTAGGCGTATTATCAGGATCCACCTCTCCATACACCTCTTCAGGGTCCACATCATTCAGCAGCAGGGTCTCTCTGACTGTTTCAATATGCGCAAGAACAGCCTGATAGCGATCGCCGTATTCATACTGTGTCACTTCGATTGCTTTGGGCATATAGGTAAAGGCTATTTTTAATGCCTTCAGTACGTCGCCATTCATCTGCTCGCTCATATAAATCCTATGTGTTGAAACCGGATAGACAAAGAAGAGGGTAAAACGTTAGACATTGCAGGTAAAGAATCATTCACCGTGAAAAAATTTTCAGGCTCAATGAGCGTATCCGGATTTACACTAACAAAACTAAATCACCGATACGAACCAACCTGACAATCAGATCAATCAATTCACCGCTTCCCTCCGTTTCCTGCTAGAATGCCGCCCCCTCAGCACGATGACAAAACTTCAGGAGTCACCCATGTCTAAATGTTTCTATAAAGGTACTCCCGATATTATGGGCAACTACGGTAAGAGTGGTTACAACACCAAGGCGAAAGTGAAACCGGGTAGTGAAAGCAGCCCGCTATCACTGAGTGTCACCTCCGAGAAACGCCGAGAGGCAGTGGCAGCCATGGTTGCCGAACATGATCTGGTAGCGACCATTGTTGTTGATGCGGAGAGTGAAGAGAACATCGCTGAGCTGACTGCTCTGTTAGCCACACCTAAAACCGTGCAGATAGAGAAAACACCGGAGCGAAACGCCCCCTGCTCCTGTGGCAGCGGTAAGAAATACAAAAAGTGCTGCGGTTAAACCTTTCACTCAACAGCGTTAACGCTGCACAGCATTACAACAGAATAGAAAATGCACCGGCGCGGGCCACGACAGCAGGCCACGTCGGTGCATCAACATACGGATTTCAACTGCGGTTACTGACAGCTCTCTGCCAGCTCCTTGGCACGTTGATAGACGGCCCGCGCAGGTAATCCCCTGGCCTCCAGCTCCGCCAAATAACCTTCAGATGCTTTATCAAGCACCGGCTTCCAGGCAGGGTTATCAACACCACCGTCGACCGTATAAAACTGATGACCTGCAGCTTCCGCCTGGGCACGGCCTTTCACATCAGCCATGTCAAACTCATTCGCCGCAATCTGTGACCAGGCTTCGCCTGAATTGTTATCGATCACCTTTTGCAGCTCGGCGGGCATACTGTTGTACACATCGTTGTTCATGGTCACCAGAAATGACAAGGTATACAGCCCGCCCACTTCGGTATGATTCGATGTCAGATCATTCATGCGGAAGGTCAGCTGACCTTCCCACGGCAAGGCAACACCGTCGATAACACCCCGCTGCACCGACTGAAACGCCTGCGGCGCAGGCATACCGACAGGCTGTCCTCCCAACCCTTCCAACAGTTTTGCCACCACCGCAGTAGGACGGCGGATTCTCAGCCCTTCGAAGTCGGCTGGCTGTTTAATCAGTTTATTGGTGGTATGTATATGCCCCGGCCCGTGAGTGAAGAGAAACAGGGGTTTAGTATCTTTATACTCGGCACTGATCAGCTCTTCATCATACAGATGCTGAATAATACAGGAGCCGTTGGCAGCACTCTTCGCAACCCCCGGCAACTCAACCACCTGAGTCAGCGGAAAGCGATTAGCCGTATAGCCCTGCACCGTCAGGGTTACATCAGCGATACGATTCTTAACCGCATCATACAGGGCCGGGGGTTTCGCCAGGGTGGATGAAGGATACACTTCCACCGCGATACGGCCCCCGGAGTCGGCACTGACTTTATCCGCCCAGGCCTGGGCAACATTCTTGTGGATCGCGGCCACCGGAGGAAAGAAGTGCGCTAAGCGCAATGTGTAATCTGCCGCCTGAGCCACGGGTACGACTGAAGCGGTAGTCAGAGCCAGAACACTACCTAGAATTAACTTTTTCATTGCATAGATTCCATTTAGATTATTGTTGTTTTTGCAGATATTAAACGCGGGTGATCCTCTGTTTTCATATGAGTCTGTGCAGGGATTTATGACCTTAAGCGCTACGGTAAAACGCCCTTACACAAGCCGACAGAAAACCAGTTCGTCGATCTTTGTTGGGCATGGCCATTTAACCGGCGCCTGCACACAATCCAGAGGATCAGAAAAACGGGAATTACCCGGATGAAAAGTGTCACCGTGTCGCTGCATCTTGAATCTTCCGTTCTTATTATTAGAAAGATCACTTTAAACCACAGATAATATAAGGAATAATCAGTTTTTAACCCCAGATACAAAGAATATGCATATATGAATCCTAACCTATTGAAGCAATTAGCCATCGTGGTCAAGCAGGGTTCTCTTACCAGCGCCTGTGAACAGCTGCATGTGACCCAGCCAACCCTCACCCGCAGTATTCAACAGCTGGAGATGAAGGTGGGGGCACCGCTGTTAAAACGAACCCGTTATGGGGTTATTCCCACTGAGATCGGCGCCCGGTTATCTCAGATTGGTGAGCGGATACTGGCGGAAACGGTCAGGGGGGAGGAGGTAATCCGGCAGTTTCATAGCGGCTATAAAAGTGAGTTTGTTATCGGTATCGATCCACTCTGGGAGTTTGCCACGGTGAATCAGATGACCGATTACTTCTTGCAGGAAAAACGCTATGCATTTCATTTCCGCACCGGCTCGGCAGCAACCCAGATCACCCTGCTGCAGGAGGGCGAGTTAGACTTCCTGCTGGCACCGGCACATCTGTCCGTGTCACAGAAATCGCTGGACCGTCAGATTCTGTTCCGTGACCGTTCCGGTATTTTTGCCGGTAAAAAATCCAAACTGATCGGTTCAAAACAGCCACTCACCCAGGCGGACATTGCCCGACAAAAGTGGATCCTCGCTGGCGCCAGTGCCGGATTTTTAGGCAGTCAGAGCGAAGTCACGGAGGCAAACGCGGCGCAGATGGCCTTCACCGGCAGCATTCGTTCGGTGATCCATCTGTTAAATACAACCGACATGCTGGTCTGGCTACCCGCCCGTTTAACCTTAATGACCGAAGCGATCAGTCCCGAGCAGATGCTTACCGTGGAGGGCGTCACCTCTTCCCGGCGCGATATAGCGCTGTGGTCATCGCGGGAACACAGCGAACGCCCGGAAGTCCTCAAAGTCCGTGAGCTGATCAGCGATTTCGTGATCAAACAGGATAAAGAGAGACCCCTGTATGGTCTGGAGCTGTGATCGCCGAACTTGTCTTTACGGTTCAATGACCCGTTCTTCAGGCCGATCATGTTTTACTTTTTACCGTAACCCCCGCCCCCCGGGGTAGCCACCACGAAGCAATCGCCCGGCTGCATCTCGACTTCGGCAGTAGCACCCAGGTCTTCCCGGTGGCCATCCTTTCGTTCCACCCAGTTCTCTCCGGGACAACCGGGTTCACCCCCGTCTACTCCGAACGGGCGGGTGCTGCGATGGGACGAGAGGATGGCAGCGGTCATCGGTTCGAGAAAGCGGATGCGTCTGACAACCCCATCACCGCCGTTGTGCCTGCCGCGGCCACCGGAGCCGGGCCGCAGCCTGAAATTTTCCAGCACTACCGGATAGCGCCACTCCAGCACTTCCGGATCGGTCAGACGGGAATTGGTCATATGGGTCTGGACCGCACTGGTGCCATCGAAGTCTGGCCCGGCCCCCGAACCGCCACAGATAGTTTCATAATACTGATAACGATCGTTACCGAAGGTAAAATTGTTCATGCTACCCTGCGAACCCGCCAGTATCCCAAGCGCACCATAGAGGCAGTCGGTGATCCACTGGGAGGTCTCGACATTACCGGCAACCACGGCGGCAGGATACACGGGGTCCAACATCGAGCCTTGCGGGATAATAACCTCCAGTGGCTTCAGGCAGCCCTGATTCATGGGAATGTCATCATCTACCAGGGTACGAAACACATACAGCACCGCGGCATGGCAAACCGCCCCCGGAGCATTAAAGTTTGTGTCCCGCTGAGCGGAAGTGCCGCTGAAGTCGATCCGGGCTGATCGAGCGGCTTTGTCAATCCGGATGCTGACGCAGATCTCGGCACCATCATCCATACGATAACGAAATTCACCGTCACTGAGGACATCCAGCACCCGGCGAACGGACTCCTCGGCGTTGTCCTGCACATGCTGCATATAGGCGTGCACCACCGGCAGGCTGAACTGCCCGATCATACGGCGAAGTTCCTGAACGCCTTTTTCGTTGGCGGCAATCTGCGCCCTGAGATCGGCAATATTCTGATCGGGATTACGCGCCGGCCACGGACCACTGCTCAACAGGTCCCGCATCTCTTGCTCGAGAAACTGCCCCCGGTCCATCAGTTTAATATTGTCGATCAGCACGCCCTCCTCCTCTACCGAACGGCTCCCCGGCGGCATGGAGCCGGGGGTAATGCCGCCTATATCGGCATGGTGGCCCCGGGACGCGACATAAAAGAGCACCTGTTTTTTCGCCTGCTTTCCCGACTGTTTCACTGACTGCGCCTCGGCGCTCTCTGCACTATCGGCAAAAACCGGGGTTATCACGGTGATATCCGGCAGATGGGTACCGCCGTTATAGGGGGCATTGAGGATATAAACATCCCCCGGCTGCATGCTGTCGCCATGCTTATCGATAACACTGCGGATACTCTGCCACATCGACCCCAGATGCACCGGCATGTGCGGAGCGTTGGCCACCAGATGCCCCTGCTGATCGAAAATAGCACAGGAGAAGTCCAGTCGTTCTTTAACGTTCACCGAGTAACTGGTGTTTTCCAGCGTGAAGCCCATCTGTTCGGCGATGGACATAAACAGATTATTGAACACCTCCAGCATCACCGGATCCACGGCAGTGCCGATAGCAACCTGTCGCTGTAGTGGGATCACCCGCTCCAGCAGCAGATCGCCCCGGCCGGTACAAGTCGCCTGCCAGCCGCATTCCACCATATTGGTGCCGGTGCTCTCCAGGATAATAGCCGGACCGGTAATACAATCGCCGGAGTGTAATTCTGCCCGCTGGTACAGCGGCGCATCATGAGCTTTACCGTCGCTGTAGACGCGGCTTCGGGCCATCATCGGTGGCTCTCGTTGACCGTCAGGACGCTCTGCGGGCGAATCCTGATACTCGCCCGCAGAGTGAACTGTCCGGTGCTCTTGCCACGGCTCGGTCCGGTTTTGCGCCTGATGAGTGGTACCCACGACCTCAACCGAAATCGCTTCCAGTATCAGGGCTTTATCCGCCACTATGAAGCCGTAACGTTGTCGGTGTGCCGCCTCAAACGCCTGACAACAGGCGCGAAAGCCGTTGAAATCCACCACCAGCGCAGAATCGGTCCCCTCATACTTGAGGTGGGCTTTATAGATCGCACTGATCTGCGGCTCCGGAACCCGCTGCTGTCTGACCTCCTGCTGACCATCCGCTTCCAGTTGCCGGTAATCCGGTTGCAGAGCCTCAGCCAGCTTAGCCGTAAAACGTTGTTCCACGGCCTGCTGACGCAGGCAGCGGATATCTGCCAACCCCATACCATAAGCGGACAACACACCTGCCAGCGGATGCAGCAGCACCCGGGTCATTCCCAGCAGATCCGCGACCTGACAGGCGTGCTGTCCGGCGGCACCTCCGAAGCAGCACAGCGCGTAATGAGTGATATCATAGCCCCGCTGGGTCGAGATCTCCTTGATCGCATTGGCCATATTTTCAACCGCGATGCGTAAATACCCCTGAGCCACCTCTTCGGCGGTGGAAGCCTTACCGGTTGCGGCTTCTATCTCACGGGCCAGCGCTTCAAACTTGGTTCGCACCACCGCCTTGTCCAGAGACTGGTCGGCGGCAGGGCCAAATATCCTCGGGAAGTATGCCGGGATCAGCTTGCCCAGCATCACATTACAGTCGGTGACCGTCAGTGGACCGCCCCGGCGGTAGCTGGCCGGGCCGGGATTGGCACCGGCAGAATCCGGTCCGACCCGGAAACGCGCGCCGTCAAAACTGAGTATCGAGCCGCCCCCTGCCGCTACGGTATGGATCTGCATCATCGGTGCCCGCATCCGCACGCCCGCCACCAGCGTATCAAAGGCACGTTCAAACTCACCGCAATAGTGGGTGACATCGGTGGAGGTCCCGCCCATATCAAAGCCGATAATTTTATCAAAGCCGGCCATGGCACTGGTGCGGGCCGCCCCCACAATGCCACCGGCGGGACCGGAGAGAATGGAATCTTTTCCCTGAAACAGTCCGGCATCCACCAGCCCGCCGTTCGACTGCATAAACATCAGCTTGGCACCACCCAACTCTGCGGCGACCTGATCGATATAGCGTCGCAGGATCGGTGACAGGTAAGCATCCACAACTGTGGTGTCCCCCCGGCTCACCAGTTTCATCAGCGGACTGACCTCATGACTGGTGGAGATCTGGGTAAAACCGATCTGCTGTGCCAGCCCGGCCAGTTGTCGCTCGTGATCCCAGTAACGGTAACCGTGCATCAGGACGATTGCCACCGAGCGGATACCGCGATCATAGGCCCCCTGCAGTGTCCGGCGCGCCGCTACCAGATCCAGCGACGTCAGGACCTCACCGTGCGCCCCGGTGCGTTCAATCACCTCTTCGACCTCCTGGTAAAGTAACTCGGGTAAACGAATATGGCGTTCAAACAGCCGGGGCCGGTTCTGATAAGCGATCCGCAGGGCATCACGAAAGCCGCGGGTAATCAGTAACAGACAAGGCTCCCCCTTACGCTCCAGCAGGGCATTGGTGGCGACGGTGGTGCCCATTTTAACGGCGGCAATCTGGGCGGATGGAATGGGCTGTTCGGCAGAGAGATCCAGCAGATCACGGATCCCCTGAATGGCAGCGTCCCGATACTGTTCCGGATTATCAGACAGCAGTTTATGGCTCATCAGGGTGCCGTCCGGACGAAGCGCTACTACGTCGGTGAAGGTGCCGCCCCGATCGATCCAGAACTGCCACTGACTGTTCTGCTGGTTGGAACTCGCTGCCTTTTTCTGCATCGTGTGTATCCAGATTTATTCGTCTCAGCAATACCAAAAGTATAACCGCTTATCCTTGCACCGCAGCCCGCGCTAGCAGCCTGACGGGTAGACGGCTGTGCCGGGCGTTATTCAACGCCAGACGGGATTCCCTGCAAAATCTCACGGACCCGGCACTCGCCTTAGCTATAGAACAAACATATATCCCCCATAAGAAAGCTATATTTTACTTATATATCCGAACTTCATAACGTTGTTCGGTCTGTCTGAACCAATATCGGGATGCAAACGATGAACCGCGATACTTTTTTTGCAATGCTTTGGGACGATTACATCGAGATCGCCCCGCAGGCCGAAAAAATCCACCACCTGTTCACCCGTCTGGGGGAAACGGTTGTTAATGATCACGTCGCCTTCCGGACGTTCTCTGATTCGCCCATCGACCTTGATCATCTGCAACCGGTTATTCTCTCGATGGGCTATCAACTGCAGGACCACTATACCTTTGAGCAGAAAAAGCTGATTGCCAGAAGTTATGCTCACCCGGATGCAACCGCGCCGCGTATCTTTGTCAGTGAACTGATGCGCCACCTGCTGAGTGATCCGGTGCAGACCATCCTTGAGACGGTGGTGTCCCAGATAGAACCGGACGTGGTCGCCGGAGCGGAGATCTTCGCCCGCGGACGGCTCTGGCAACCGGTCTCACTGGCAGACTACAACACCCTTGCCGATGAGAGTGAGTACGCCGCCTGGCTGGTCAGCATGGGACTGCGGGTCAATCACTTCACCGTCAGCCTCAACCATCTGCAACAGCTGACTGAGATGCAGCAGGTGATCGATCTGCTGGAGCAGCACCACTTCCCGATCAACCAGGCCGGTGGTGCAATCAAGGGGGTTCCGGCAGACCTGCTGGTGCAAGCATCAACGATGGCCGACCAGGTCGAAATCACCTTTAGCGGCGGCCAGAAAAAAGTCGTTCCCAGTTGTTTCTATGAGTTTGCCAAGCGCTATAAAAACGCCGATGGCGAGCTATTCGGTGGCTTTATCGCCAATAACGCTGACAAGATTTTCGAATCGACTAACCGCTAACGTGGCCCCAGACAGTTCAGAGAGTAATAAGGAAGCCAGCATGGAGCCTGAAGATAAGATTCGACAGCCACTGCCCGACTCACTCTGGGCAGCAACCGCCTGCTCCGCCCCGCAAACGATGCCGCTTCAGGGAGATCACATCTCTTCGGTGGTGATTATTGGTGGCGGTTACACCGGTCTGTCTGCCGCGCTGCACCTGGCCGAAAAAGGCATTGAGGTGACGGTGCTGGAAGCGGAGGAGATTGGTTTTGGCGGATCGGGACGCAATGTCGGGCTGGTCAATGCGGGCCTCTGGCTTAACCCCGATGATATAGAGAAACGCCTCGGCAGCACCTATGGCCAGAGAATTAATACCCAGTTAGCGGCAGCTCCCGAGCGGGTGTTTTCAATCATTGATCGCTACAACATCGACTGTGAAGCGGTGCGCAATGGTACCCTGCACCTGTCCCATTCACTATCCGGTGATCGGGCGCTGATCAAACGGGCAGAACAGCTGCAAAAACGGGACGCACCGGTTGAGCTGAAAGACCCGGCAACCACTGCCCGGCTGACCGGCATGAACCGATACCGAACGTCGCTGTTTGATCCCCGCGCCGGGACAATACAGCCCCTCAGTTATGCCCGGGGACTAGCTCGCGCTGCACAGTCTGCCGGCGCCCGGATTCATACTCAATCCGCGGTGACGGAACTCAGCAGCACTCCGTCCGGCGAATGGCGGGTTAAAACCGCCCGGGGCTGCATTACCGCCGACAAAGTAGTGATCGCCACCAACGCCTACAGCGCACAGCTGAATAAAGACCTGCAACACGCCTTTATTCCACTGCATTTTTTCCAGTATGCCACCGCGCCTCTGGAACCTGAGCAGTTGCAGGCAATACTGCCGCAGAGGCAGGGCTGCTGGGATACCCGTCAGGTGATGACATCAATACGACTGGACCGGGCCGGACGACTGATTATCGGCAGTATTGGCAAGATCAGCGATCAGGGGAATAACTTCCTGCAGCAGTGGGCCGCGTCACAACTATCCAGACTGTTGCCGCAGCTCTTTTCCCAACAGAAGATCAGCCAGAACCCTGACTTCTGGGAGCATAGCTGGTGTGGGCGAATCGCCTTCTCCAACGATCACCTGCCCCACCTGCACATCCTGGCGCCGGGCCTGATCAGCTGTATAGGCTACAGCGGCCGCGGCATTGGCCCAGGCACCATGGTTGGGCAATCCCTCGCCGATCATCTGACCGGCATGCCGCTCGAAGATATGTTTATTCCGGTCTCCCGGCTTACACCTGTGCGCGCCCGCAAAGCCCGGGAGCAATGGTATAGCCGCGGCTCAGATCTGTACCATCTGTATCAGCGCATGGTGTAACATCTAATATGGATAGCGGATATTGATAGCGGTATCTAAGCCAGCTCGGATTTAATGCTTTCAATCACCGATAGCAACAACGGTGGCAGTGACTGATCATGGGTATAGGCAAGACCGACCACCCGCTCCAGATTTAAGCCATTCACAACGCGGCTGGTGATATCGTTACGTTCATCGGTGGACTGCTGCGGCACAATCGATACCCCCAGTCCGGCGGCAACCAGGTCAAGCGCGTACTCTTCGGTCCTGACAGTGGCTTTGATATCCAGATTGATGCCTTTCTTCTGCACCGCATATTGCCAGGCATCATTGAATTCACAGGGTTTGCGACTAATAAAGGGGATATTGTTGAGCTGATCGAACTCGATGGACTCCTGTAACGCCAGCGGGTGGGATCTGGAGAGCGCCACCACATACTGATCGGTCCACAGTTTATGAAACGCTTCGTGCTCATGCACAATGGTACTGGAGACAATCCGGGCATCTGCTTTCTGAGTGGTATCAACCAGGGTCAGATCCAGTCCGGGAATCTCCCGCAGCAGCGCTTTGATGATCGTACCGACCCGTTTACCGGACAGAAATGGCATTAACCCGATACTGACAGCGATGTGCTCGGTCCGGTCCATAAACTGCCGCTTGATCGACTGAACATCCCCCAGCACCTGACACGCCTGAGGATAAAGCCGGCTGCCATCCGGGGTCGGCGTGACCCCCTTCGAGTGCCGCACGAACAGCGGACAATCCAGTTCGGCTTCCAACTGCTGAATAGCAGCAGAGATAGACGGCTGGGCAACAAAGCAGCGCTTGGAAGCCGCACTCAGGCTTAGCTCCTCATAGACGGCAACAAAATAACGGAGTGAACGGAAATCCATCGACAGAACCTCAACAGTAATCGAACAGCATCCCTAAGAATAACCTATAGGAACAACAAACCGATATAGTTTTAACCAATACCCCCTGCAGATATTTAGTATTTTTTCAGCCTCTGTGCCATCGTTAACATAGCTGGAAATCGGTCAAACAACAGTGTTTAAAAAGGGCTTTAACCATGAGCATGACTTTTCTGGAAAATCTGGGCATGAACAGGCTCCAGTCTGACAACCTCTACTGCAGTGTACTGAGCCACGATCTGCGCCAGACTGGCGAAGGCAGTGAATTTTCAGTGAACTCGCCGATCAATGGTATGGAAGTCGCCCGCTTCAGAAATGCGACTCCTGCTCAGCTGGAGCAGGTCATCACCACAGCCACCGCAGCATTTAAAACGTTTCGCACCGTTCCGGCACCGGTTCGCGGTGAACTGGTGCGCCGTATCGGTAATATTGCCCGGGAACACAAAGAGGATCTGGCCCGGGTCATTACCCTGGAATCCGGCAAGATCATGGCGGAAGCGCTGGGCGAAGTGCAGGAATGGATTGATGTCTGTGACTTTGCCGTGGGCCTTTCCCGTCAGCTGCACGGTAAGACCATCGTCAGCGAACGTCCGGGACACCGGATGATGGAGCAGTGGCAACCTCTGGGACCCGTCGCAGTGATCACCGCGTTCAACTTCCCGATGGCGGTGTGGGCCTGGAACACCATGATCGGTCTGGTGTGTGGTGACGCCATGGTGCTGAAACCCTCTGAAAAAGCTCCGCTGTGTGCCCTGGCCTGCCAGGCAGTAGTGGAGAAAGCACTGGATACGATGCCGGAGATTCCGCGCGGCATTGCCAGTGTCATCATCGGTGATCGTGAGATTGGTCAGTTGATCGCTCAGGACACGCGTTTCCCGCTGGTTTCAGCCACCGGCTCGACTCTAATGGGCCGTAGCGTAGCTGAAACAGTTGGCGCTCGACTGGGTCGTTCCCTGCTGGAGCTGGGTGGTAACAATGCGATGATCGTTTCGGAAACGGCCGACCTGGATCTGGCGCTGCGCGCCATCGTCTTTTCCGCCGCCGGTACCGCCGGACAGCGCTGTACAACCCTGCGCCGACTGATTACACACCGATCTGTTCAGGATGATCTGGTTGAACGCATCAAACGCTCCTATGCCTCGCTGGCCATTGGCGATCCGGGCACCGAAGGCAACCTGGTAGGTCCGCTGATCGATAAGCACAGTTTTGATGCGATGCAGAGCGCACTCGATGCCGCAAAACAACAGGGCGGTGAAATACTGTTCGGCGGTGAACGTGTGACTGAGGGCGTTCCGGATGGTGGTTACTACGTCCGTCCGGCTATCGTCAGCATCCGTCACGATGCCCCGGTTGTACATCAGGAGACGTTCGCCCCGATCCTCTACGTACTGAGCTTCGATACTCTGGATGAAGCGATCGATATCCAGAATGAAGTGCCGCAGGGCCTGTCTTCCGCAATCTTCACTGAGAGTATGCGTGAAGCGGAACAGTTCCTGTCTGCAGCCGGTTCCGATTGCGGTATTGCTAACGTCAATATCGGCACGTCGGGTGCCGAGATCGGCGGCGCCTTCGGCGGTGAAAAAGAAACTGGCGGCGGCCGTGAGTCGGGTTCGGACGCCTGGAAGGCCTACATGCGCCGCTCCACTAACACCATTAACTACGGTGGTGAGTTGCCGCTGGCCCAGGGTATCGTTTTCGAATAAACACCTGCCCGACATAATAAAAAGCCTGCCCTGCGCAGGCTTTTTTGCGTTTGAGATCAAACAGGAGCGTTAGCACGGCTACACGATCCCGAGCTATTTAACCGGGTATATGACTACACCTACCCCCTGATAGGTATTGAATCCCCAGCCGTTAGATACGACGATCCTGTGCTAATTATAAAAACAGGTGATCTATGAGCTGGACCTCTTTAGTACGTAAAATATCCCTTCCTGTGGCACTTTTACTGGGACTTACCGTCATCATCCAGCTGATCATCTCAACGCTGCTGATCAACTCCACCACTGAACAGCTGCGTAACACCATTGAACCCGCCCTGAGCAGTGCGGCTCAGGATAAAATGGAAACCTTTGCCAGCGCAGAACAGCGGCGTATTGAGAAGCTGTTTA
Organism: Amphritea atlantica; assembly: GCA_024397875.1. NCBI lineage: Bacteria > Pseudomonadati > Pseudomonadota > Gammaproteobacteria > Oceanospirillales > Oceanospirillaceae > Amphritea > Amphritea atlantica. The sequence continues at coordinate 158,520 of CP073344.1, read as the reverse complement.
CATCTAACGTGCTTGCGGCAACGGGTTATGCCCGCGACATTTCGTTCCTGCGCGAACAGTTTCGCTCTCTGTATATCTCATCGGATGATGTCCGGTATATCATCAATCAGTACATCGCCGGCACGCTGCAAAATAATCCTGAAGTACTGGGCATCTATGCGGTCTTCCTGCCTAAAGCGCTGGATGGTGCAGATAACGAACATAAGGGAGAGGATGACCTGGCCTCGAATGAAGCGGGACGTTTCGCTGTTTACTGGACCCATGATGGGAAAGGCGATGCGGCTCAGTCAATCATTACCGAAACCATGATCAATGATACAAAACCCAGCAGCAGCGGTCAGCCTTATAATAGCTGGTACCGCTGTCCGGTCGAACGCAAAGGCCCCTGCATTATCGATCCCTATACAGATGAGGTTGATGGCAAACAGACGCTGATGACATCGGTCGCCGTACCCATCTACTTCTCAGACCGCTTAGTCGGGGTGATCGGTATAGACCTGCCACTGTCCCAGATGCAGGCATCGGCGGAAGCCTTTGGCCATAAACTGGCAGATGGTCAGGGCCGGGTGATGTTGATCTCTGCGTCGGACACACTGGTCGCAGATAGTCAGAGCATAGGTTCTGCCGGACAAAGTGTCACAGACCTGCTGCCGGATAATGTTCAGCTCAACCAGCCTGTCACGCAAAAGAACAATGAGCGTTATACCCTGATTCGTCATCTCAACCTGAATAAACTGGCCACCTGGAAGCTGTATATCGATGTCCCTGCCAGCCATGTGCTACAGCAGGTCGATGCGGTTATCTCGGTGTTAAAACTGGGACAAAAAAATCAAACCACCGGCGTTATCATTGCCGGATTGCTGATCGTGGTATTGGGTTCACTGAGTGTGATCTGGCTGGCGATCCGTATTACCAAACCCCTGCGTCTGGTGGCCGGAGCGCTGCAGCAGATATCCGACGGTGAAGGCGACCTGACACAGCGAATCAGGGTACAGTCCCAGGATGAGGTGGGTATTCTGGCTGGACATTTTAATCAGTTTGTCAGTCAGTTGGCGGATATGATTCAGCGAATGGCCGACTCCATTAAGGAGGCCCTGAGCAAATCAGAACACGCAACACAGCTCGCCTTCAAGACCAATCATGACGTTGAACAACAGCAACAACAGATCGTCATGGTTGCCACCGCATCGGAAGAGATGTCTCAGTCTTCGGTTGATGTAGCGAAAAATGCAGCACACGCCGCTGATGCCTCTCACCGGGCGGAACAGGCCTCCCTGTCCGGACGACAAGCGATCAAAACCACCACCGGCAATATTGCAGCGCTGGCTCAGCAGATGCAGGTATCGATGTCCCGGGTTGAGGGGCTGGCAGCCGACAGTGACAATATCTCCGAAGTGCTGCTGGTGATCCGTTCAGTGGCTGAACAGACCAACCTGCTGGCACTGAACGCTGCGATTGAAGCCGCCCGCGCCGGTGAGCAGGGCCGTGGTTTTGCTGTTGTGGCCGATGAAGTCAGGGCTCTGGCGGCACGCACGGCAACCTCGGTCAGCGAGATTGAAACCGTGATCAATAACCTGCAAAAAGCCACCAGCTGCGTGGTCAGCAGCATTCAGGAAAGCTCCTCCTTAGCAAAAGACTCAGCCGTTCAGGTGCTTGATGCCAGCAATATGTTTGATACCATCGCCCACGCGGTAGAAGAGATCACACACCGGTCGACCCAGATTGCCACGGCGGCAGAAGAGCAAAGTATGGTGGCCGGGGATATCAGTCAGACCCTGCAGAATATCCGTACTGTTGCCGATGAGGTCACCGATCTGGCGAAAGAGTCGGCGACTCTCAGCGAACAGATGACACAGATGGGCCGAGCGCAAAACGACCTGATTAGCCGGTTTAAGTTTTGAACCTGCAGATATTCGCTGTCTGCAGCATCTGAGGCCGATCGGCTCAGGTGTGGGGGGGGCGGAATGAGCCGTGAGGATGGGGCTATCGTCTGCATCGCCAGAATGAGCTCCGCTATTTTTAGCAACTCCGAGGTGTTATACCCGAGGCGTTATAAAGGTCGCGGCGAGTCCGGGGATTACCCGCTAGCTGACGCTTGCGACCAGGCTCAGTCAATCAGATTATGTTCAATCGCATAGCGGGCCAGACCGGCCGCTGTCTGAATACCAAGCTTGGTTTTGATGTTCTGACGATGGGTTTCAACCGTTCTAACCGATATATCCAGCTGCCGGGCCATCGCTTTATTACTGGCCCCCTGAGCCAGTAGCCGAAGGACTTCCTGCTCCCGGCACGTCAACGCTTCTTTTGACTCAGAGGCCTGGCCTGACGGTTGGAAATCGGTTTGACTAAAAAGCGACTGAGACGCCCCCGCGCTAAAGTAGGTTGCTCCGCTGTAGACAGTCTTGATAGCGGTAATCAGCTCGCTAGAGGATACATCTTTTAAGACATAGCCTGCCGCGCCACACTGAATCAGCTTGAGAATATACTCACGGCTTTCATGCATACTCAGAATCAACACCCGGACATCGGGCTGTTCGGCTTTGAGTCGTTCTGTCGCTTCAAACCCGGTCATCACCGGCATTGATATATCCATCAACACGACATCGGGCTGCACCTGGGCAATGAGTTTCAAAGCCTGAGCACCATCATTAGCAGAGCCGACAACTTCTAAAGAGGGTTCATCTTCCAGACGCGCAATAATCCCCTCCAGTACCAGGGGATGATCATCGACTAAAACAATGCGAATTTTTTCAGTGCTCATACATCCTCTCCTTTCATAACTACACCAGAGTGAAACCCGCCCGGATGCGGGTACCGCTTCCGGGTTTACTGCGGACGCTGAAATGACCACTGAGCAGCTCAGTACGCTCGCGCATATTTAACAGACCAATGCCATCAACCGCATTATCATGCTTGATAAACCCCTGCCCGTCATCTTTGATCTCCACCCAGATCATCCCTTCCTCTTTCCAGATGCTCAGTACAACGGACTTTGCCTGTGCATGACGCTCGATGTTGGTTAATGCTTCCTGTGCAATACGATACAGCGTGATCTCAATATCATCGGGTAGCCGCTGCTGAGGCAGATCCAGATGAACTGACACCTTTAAACCGGTGCGTTCGGAGAACTCATCCAGCATACTATGCAGTGCCGACTCCAGCCCCAGGTCATCCAGCAGAATTGGCCGCAAATCGTGGGACAACCGCCGTACCTCCTGAATTGCCTGATTCAGTACTTCACCGCCTTTGCTCAGTTCAATATCCGCTTTAGTTTCATGAGACTGTAACTTTTCCCGGGCCAGCTCTATGCGAAATTTAACCGATACCATTAACTGATTAATACCATCATGCAGTTCGCGGGCAAAGTTTCGTCGCTGGGCTACCTGAAACTGAACATATCGATGCGCAACTTCCCGCAACCGGGCATCTGCCAGCTGCGAGGCATGTACATTGATACCTAATCCCAGCAAGGCTATCACTATGACCGTACTCGCCAGAATCGCCACAACGGTAAGGAAAGTATTACGAATATTGTGGGTCACCTTAAGGCGGATTGCGGCAACCTCTTTAGAGATATCATCGAGATATAATCCAGTTCCCATCATCCAGTTGAGTTTTGGTATCTGCACCACATAGCTCAGTTTATCCACCAGACCGACTTTTGACGGTTTATTCCAGACATAACGATAAAACCCGCCACCCTCACCGGCCAGCTGCAGCAGATCACGAATCACAAACTGGCCATCGCGGTCCTGCACATCATAAAGGTTTTGCCCCACCAGCTCCGGCTGAACGGGGTGAACCAGATTGAAGCCCTGTTGATCGTAGACAAAGAAATAGCCATCCTCACCATAGGTCAGGCTATGTAAAACCTGTCTAACCTCAGCTTCCGCTTTTTTATCGCCCGGTTCAGCTTCAGCTACGATACGGGCGATGGATGTCATCGCCAGCGCGACATAGTGTTGCAGCTCCTGCCGCTTGGAACGCAGCAGGTTCTCTTCAAAGGTCTTAATCTCCTGCTCAGACAACTGGTGTGCCTGGCTCAGGCTGATCAGCGTGATCGCCACTGTCACCAGAATCAGAGGGATAATGGATAGCAGCAGCATCTTTGTCTTCAACGACGTGACAGGACTTTTCATTGGCTCACAATCTGATTAAGTTTGATTTAATAACAGCGTTCCTTAAGTTTTTCGATAATGTAATTAAGGGATAAACAGGGCCTTTCAGCCCCGCGCTATGGTTTGTTAGATTAACCCATAAAACCCCGGGAATAACAGAATTGATAGGAGCACTGCCACCTGCATCAGGATAAAGGGCATCACGCCACGATAGATATCCACGGTTCGCACCTCTGGAGGTGATACACCCTTAAGATAAAACAAACTGAATCCAAACGGCGGCGTCAGAAAGCTGGTCTGCAGGTTCATCGCGATCAGTATGGCAAACCACACCGGGGCGATGCCTAACGCATCCGCGACAGGCGCCAGAATTGGCACAATAATAAAGCTGATCTCAACAAAGTCGATAAAGAACCCCAGCACCAGAATAGCCAGCATCGACAATATCAGAAACCCGGTTGTACCTCCTGGCAGATCGGTCAAAACCTCCTCAACGATGTAATCACCACCAGTATAAGTAAAGGCCATAGAGAATGCGGTCGCACCCAACAAAATAGCAAAGACCATGGCGGTGACTTTGACGGTTTCAGACGCTGAATCCAAAACCATCTTCCAGCTAAACTGGCGATACAGGGTCGCCAGTATAATAGCCCCGACCCCACCCAGTGCTGAGGACTCAGTCGGTGTTGCGATACCCGCAAAAATAGAACCCAGCACAATCAGAATCAGAGCCAGTGGCGGAACAATCGCGATCAGCGCTTTAACATACTGCTGCCGCTTACTGGTTCCGTCATTATCCAGTGGTAACGCGGGAGCCTTTTCCGGTTTAAGCCAGGCATAGATCAGGATATAGATAATGTATGCGCCGATCAGAATAAAACCCGGACCCACCGCCGCTTTAAACAGATCACCCACGGGTATACCGAGCACATCACCCAGTATGATCAGAATAATCGACGGCGGAATAATCTGACCTAAGGTACCTGAGGCGCAGATAGTCCCGCAGGCCAGTGACTTGTCATAGTTATACTTCAGCATCACCGGTAACGAGATCAGTCCCATCGCCACAACAGAAGCGCCTACCACCCCTGTCGATGCCGCTAACAGCGCGCCAACCAGGACGGTGGAGATAGCCAGTCCGCCGCGCACACCACCAAATAGCTTACCCATAGCCTCCAGCAGCTGTTCAGCCAGCCGGGTTTTTTGCAGCACAATCCCCATAAATATGAACAGCGGTACCGCCATCAGAGTGGTGTTCTCCATAATGCTCTGAATGCGGAACGGCATGAAGGCAAAAATTTCAGGACCTTCGGCAAAAACACCAAATGCCAAAGCCACTCCACCAAATGTGAACGCAACGGGAAAGCCCAGCAGCAGCATGAACAACGCCACCGCGAACATCACTATACCAATCATCGTATACGCCTCTTAATGCTGTGGAGGTTGATAGTTATCCGCCTGACGGTTGCCCAGCAGAATATTCAAGGATTTCAGAAACATGCCGACACCACTGATCAGCATCGCCAGAAAGGAAAAAGGGATCACCGCTTTAATAATCCAGCGATAAGGCAAGCCACCCGGATCACCGGAAGTCTCTCCCAATAGAAATGACTCTTTCGCAAAATCAACGCCATACCAGGCCACCAGTGCACAAAAAGGCATCAACAGAAACAGGGAGCCAAACATATCGATTAACGCTTTGGTCTTCGCCGTTTGACGTTCATAGATAAGATCGACCCTGACATGCCCCCCGGTCTTCAGGGCATAGGGCACACCCAGCAGGAATACCGACGCATAGAGATGCCATTCGAGTTCCTGCATGCCGATAGAGACATCGTTGAAGAGGTAGCGCATGACTACGTCGATAAAGACGTTAAACAGCATGACAACAAACAGTACTGCAGAGGTCTTACCTAACAACTCCGAGAAACTGTTAATCATCTGCTCGAGTCTGATTAATAACATCACAGCTCCTGAAACAGTAATAAAAGCGACCTGACCTGAATAACAGGACAGGCCGTTAATGAGTGAGCCAAGAAGACTTATTCGCTCACATTATCGAGGTAGGCCTTATCGGAGATCTCAGTCCAGACACGGGCTTTCTTCATATACTCTGACTGCGAATCGAGAATCTTCTTAGCCAGTGGATCTGCTGCCGCTTTCTCGGCCAATAACTCGTCATTCGCTTGACGCATGGCGGCGATAACATCAGCCGGGAAAGATTTCACCTGAATATTCGGGAACTCTTTTTTCATGTTGTCCCAGTTCACCCCTGACTCGTGATAGGACTGGATATACATGTCATAAGCCGCGGTGCGCATAGCTGTCTTCAGAATCTGTTGCAGATCCGGAGGCAGTTTGTCATAGGATTTTTTGTTGATCATAAACTGCAGCTCTGTCGCAGGCTCATGCCAACCGGTGTAGTAGAACGGTGCGATTTTATGGAAGCCCATGCGCAGATCCAGCGATGGCCCTACCCACTCCAGTGCATCGATCGTGCGTCGCTCAAGCGCAGTATAAAGCTCACCCGCGGGGATATTGGTCGGTTTGGCACCCAGTTTCGCCAGTACTTCACCGGCAAATCCGGGAATTCGCATCTTCAGCCCCTGCAGATCCTCAAGGGAGTTAATCTCTTTCTGGAACCATCCACCCATCTGGTTGCCGGTGTTGCCTCCCGGGAAAGACAGCACGCCAAATTTGCCATACACCTCATCCATCAGTTCCTGACCGCCACCATAATAAAACCAGCCATACTGCTCAGGCGCGGTCATACCAAATGGCATGGTTGTAAAATACAGAGTATTAGGCACCTTGCCCTTCCAGTAATAGGAAGCGGAGTGGCCCATATCATACTGACCGGCACGGACCATATCGAAGACCCCGAGCGGAGCCTTATGTTTATTCTTGGAATCAATAGTAATTTTCAGGCGTCCATTGGACATTTGATCGGCCAGCGCCGCCATATTTTTAGGCGCATCACCAAAGATAGGAAAGTTGGTTGGCCAGGTTTCTGCCAGCTTCAGCCGATAGACTTTCTCTGCTGCCATCAGCGGGCTCGCCAGCAGTGAAGCACAGGCAGCAACCGCCAGTAGTTTTTTCGCAAAGTTCAGTTTTAACATTGTTATTATCTTCCTCTGTTTGCACCACCCCATCAGAATTAAGGGCAGATTTCTCGGCTCCGATAACCGCTTTTGAGCGGTATTCGCATAGCAGACAGTGTGACGAATCAGGGCAACGCCCACTATTCGTGAAAGTGCGCAATAAGAGATGAAAGACTACGTAGAAAGATCTCCGTAGTTTTACGGATAACATCATTGACTCGATCCAGCAGTACTATCCAGCATTACTATCCAGAAGTACCCTCTGAATTTTCCTATCCCGGATAAAGCGACAGCTGTTACAGTGCCTCCTATCAGGCAATTAGATAGCAAACAAAGAGGTAACGATGGAACTGGACCTGACACTCATCCTGCTGTTCGTTCTGACCGGCCTTGGAGCGGGCATAATCGATGCGATAGCCGGCGGTGGCGGCATGATTACGCTGCCCGTGCTGCTGGCATCGGGTATGAGCCCGGTGGAGGCGCTGGCAACTAATAAGCTACAGGGGAGTTTTGGAACGTTCGCTGCCTCAGTCTACTTTGTACGTAAAAAGCTGGTTGATCTGACACAGATGAAACTGATGATTCTCTGTACTTTCCTGGGTGCGGTCTGCGGGACGATGACTGTACAGCAACTGGACACCACCTTGCTGGCTGCAATTATGCCGTTTCTGCTGATAGCCATCGCGCTGTACTTCATGTTTTCAAAACGGATGGGGGATCTGGACCGGGACCGGAAAATCAGTAACGCTCTGTTCGCCTTCCTGTTGACCACAGCGATCGGATTTTATGATGGCTTTTTCGGGCCGGGAACCGGGACATTCTTTGCGCTCGCGTTTGTATCGCTGCTCGGTTTCAGCATGTCACGGGCAACCGCCCATACCAAAATACTGAACTTCACCTCGAATCTGGCTTCGCTGATTTTCTTCGCTCTGGGAGGCAATATACTCTGGCTGGCAGGCTTTAGTATGGCGGCCGGGCAACTGATCGGTGGTCAGATCGGCGCACATATGGTGGTTAATCAGGGCGCTCGTCTGATCAGACCACTGGTGGTGGTTGTAACACTGATAATGTCTGTCAAACTCCTGCTGGATCAATAACATGATAAGCAGATAAATTCACGTCAACCGGACTACGAGAAAAGCATTGAACCCGTTAGCTGATGCGTCTATACGACGGAACACGAAGTGTTATGAATCAGCATTACACTGATTCATAACGCTTCAGGTGCAGACCTTAGCGATACAGCTTAAGAGATCCGGAACGAGTTAGACAGTGTTTGTAACTGGCTAGCCAGTCGTGCCTGCTCATCTGCGGCGATGGAGATCTGGTTGCCTCCTTCAATCCCCTGATTCGAAAGCTCATTGATACTCCTGACGTTATTAGCCAGGTCGCTTGTCACTGATACCTGTTCCTCCGCAGCGGTTGCAATCTGCAGACACATCGTGTTGATTAAATTAATTTCATTCTGAATTTCAATCAGTTTCTTTTCCATTATATTGGTTTGCCCAACGGTCTTCTCTGCATCCTCTGCACATTTCTCGATGGTATTCGAAACCGCGCCTGCGCTGGATTGAAAATTAGCCACAATTCTTTCGATATCCGCAGTAGAACTCTGTGTGCGTTGCGCCAGTGTTCTGACTTCATCAGCCACAACCGCAAAACCACGCCCCTGTTCGCCGGCTCTCGCGGCTTCAATTGCGGCATTTAACGCCAGCAGGTTGGTTTGCTCTGCAACACTTTTTATAACATCCACAATCGCAGAGATTTCATGACTATCTTCTTTAAGACGGGTAACCGACTGGTTAGCCTGATCCATGTCACCTGCCAGTTGATTCATGTAACCGACCGTCTCTGTGACAATATTGACACCATCGGAGGTTAGATTATTGACATGACTGGCCGCTTCAGAGGTCGTCATCGTATTCGTTGCGACTTCCTGAGCGGTTGCTGACATCTCCTCAGTCGCTGAAGCCACCAGAGTCGTCTCATCACGTTGACGCTCCAGTCCCTTCAAATTACGATCAACCGTTGTTGAGGTTTCTTCGGCAGCGGCTGACAACTGAACACTGCCTTTATCAATCTCAGTGATTGCCAGTTTAAATGTTGCCAGCATGTCGTTAAAGTGCCCGGCACTAATCCCCAGCTCATCCTGAGTGATAACGTTGACACCTACCGTCAGGTTTTTAGTCTGTTTGACTTCATCCATCGTGCCAACAAGCGCATTCAGCTGCGCGGTTAGAATACGAATGATCGATACCGCTAATAATACCACTAAGAGAATGATCACCAGAGTCACGCTGCTAACGAGCAGAATAGAGTTATTCGCAGACGCTTGCTGCGAAGCTGTCAGCATTAACAGGTCGGCCGATAACTTATCTTCTACTATTTTCAGCTGATTAATACGTCCTGTTGCCTGCTTAAACCAATCAATTGCATCAACGTTAAAACCACCGCTGGAAGCATGACTAAAGGCGATATCCCGCATCCGTTCTACTTCACGGACGGCCGCATGATCCATAGACTGAGTATAAAACTGGCGCGGCTCAGGTAATGCAAATTTCGTAAAATTATCAAGGTAGACCGACTGTTCAGTTACCAGTTGAATAAATCGCTGGTACATCCCCGGAGCAAACTGGCCTGCACTAAACGAATTACTTAATACAGCCCGCTCAATACCGGCGCGTTCTTTGGCCTGTAGAAAGTTGTAATACGCCGATAACTCATTTGCAAGCGCTGCATTTTCAGCCAGATGAGCCACCCGATAACTAACCGACAAAAGTAAACTATTAAGGTGAGTGTAGAAACTCAGTGCATCCTTGAGTGGGATTTCCTGGCGGTCAACCTGGCGACGAATCTCATCCAGCCGACTCATTTGTGTTGCTATATCCTGTAATACTCCAGCCACCTCATTAGTTTGCAGTTGAGGTAAGGTCTGCTGCAGGAAATCCAGCCGTGACTGAGCGACCCTGGAAGTACTCTGCCGCTGTTGAATCAGAATGTCTTTAAATGCAGTACCTTTCGACCCTATAAAACCGGCAGTCGCTCCCCGCTCCTTTTGCAGCTCATGAACTAAAAGACTGTTCTCAGCTGTGATTTCAACCAGTGTTCCGGCATTTTCTGCATTTTTACTTTGCTTGAAGTCATGAAAAATATCCAGACTGGAAAATACCAGCAGGCCCAGGAAAGAGGGCAAGACCAGCAATAATATTTTATGTCTGAACATTAATCGCTTTAAAAAATTCAACATAGCTACTCCCTTAAACTCACATATGCCATTGCAACAGGCCCGCTCTCATCTAAGAGTGCGCGCCAATAGCCCCGCGGCGAAATGCTGCATGGCAGCATATTAGCCAATATGATTTCTGGAGGAAATACATCGTTAGTGATACTTGTCAAAATAAAAACCGATATTTTATACCTTTGCGCAATGAGCAGCGGTTGTATTTATCAGCGGTAATCCGATTAATCTAAAAATAAAAAAGGGGCTCATAAAGAGCCCCAAAACATACCTCAACAAGCAAAGCTTATCGTTAGCAGTCAGCAACAAGATAACGATGGTGGAACCTGAGCTGTTCCTCTATAAAACTGGCGATGAAGTAGTAGCTGTGATCATAGCCTTCATGCTGTTCAAGTTGCAGCGGATAACCGGATTCAGCCGCGGCAGCTGCCAGTTTTTCCGGCTGTAGCTGCTCTGCCAGAAAGTCATCCGCCAGCCCCTGATCAACACGTGTCGGCAGATGCACAGGATTATTGCGCAATAACACCGTGGTATCGTACTGCTGCCAGCGACTCTCATCCGTCCCCAGATAGGCGGTCAAAGCTTTACGTCCCCAGGGACAGCTGACCGGGTTGCTGATCGGACTGAATGCAGAAACCGAAGTGTAACGTCCGGGATTACGCAGGCTGATCATCAACGCTCCATGCCCGCCCATTGAGTGACCGGCAATTGCGCGCTTCTGTGATACCGGGAAAGTGGCCTCTATCAGTTTCGGCAGTTCATCAACGACGTAATCATACATCCGGTAATGCTCATCCCACGGCGCTTCAGTCGCATTGACATAGAAACCCGCCCCCTGGCCCAGATCATAGCCCTCGTCGTTAGCAACATTATCACCACGGGGACTGGTATCCGGTGCCACAATAGCGATCCCCAGCTCTGCAGCGACCCGCTGCGCACCGGCTTTCTGCATAAAGTTTTCATCGGTGCAGGTTAACCCGGACAACCAGTACAGTACCGGAACCCTTTCTCCACTCTGCGCCTGCGGCGGAAGGTAGATTGCAAAACGCATGGTCACACCAAGCGCCGATGACTGATGGTTATACTGTTTATGCCATCCGCCAAAGCTCTTCGTCTGGCTTACAAGTTCGAGACTCATAGATCCTTTCCTCAAGGGCTGTCGCCTTTATGACGACAGCCGCTGTAGCTGACGGTTACTTGTCGTAATGAATAACGCTGCGGATACTCTTACCCTCATGCATCAGATCAAAGGCGCTGTTGATATCCTCCAGACCCATGGTATGCGTAATGAAGTCATTCAGGGCGAACTCGCCCTGCAGGTAACGTTCGACGATTTCAGGCAGCTCAGAACGCCCCTTAACACCACCAAACGCTGAACCACGCCATACACGACCGGTTACCAGCTGGAACGGACGGGTAGAGATCTCCTGACCGGCACCGGCAACACCGATAATCACGGATTCACCCCAGCCTTTGTGGCAGCATTCCAGAGCAGAGCGCATCACATTAACATTACCGATACACTCGAAAGAGTAATCCACACCCCCATCGGTCAGCTCAACAATCACGTCCTGAATCGGCTTGTCGTAATCCTGCGGATTGATGCAGTCGGTTGCCCCCAGCTTGCGGGCCAGATCAAACTTAGACTCATTGATATCAATAGCGATGATACGGCTGGCTTTCGCCATCGTTGCACCGATAATTGCCGACAGGCCGATACCACCGATACCGAAGATCGCTACCGTCGCGCCCTCTTCAACCTTAGCGGTATTCATGACAGCCCCCATACCAGTGGTCACACCGCAACCCAGCAGGCAGACTTCTTCCAGAGGGGCTTCTTTATTCACCTTGGCCAGAGAGATTTCAGGCAAAACAGTGTATTCAGAGAAGGTAGAACAACCCATATAGTGATAGATCGGCTGACCGTCTTTATAGAAGCGAGTGGTACCATCAGGCATCAGACCTTTACCCTGGGTCTCACGAATCTTCTGACACAGGTTGGTTTTGCCGGATTTACAGAACTTACACTCGCCACACTCAGGGGTGTACAACGGAATAACGTGGTCGCCAACAGCAACACTGGTGACACCTTCGCCAACCTGCTCCACAATACCACCGCCCTCATGACCCAGAATCGCCGGGAAAATACCTTCCGGATCTTCACCTGACAGTGTGAAAGCGTCGGTATGACAAACACCGGTAGCAACGATGCGTACCAGCACCTCGCCCGCCTTAGGTGGCATGACATCCACTTCTTCAATAGACAGGGGCTGATTCGGCCCCCATGCGATAGCAGCTCTAGATTTAATCATGGTCATTTTCTTCAACTCTTTCTGGGTTGTATTTGTGACGAAGCCTAAACAATTAAGTATCCATTGTAGTTATTAATGAAAACAAGATAATCTACCCGTTTGTTAATATACTTTTACGAGAATGTAACAATGAATCGTTGGGAAGGGGTTTCTGAACTGATTGCTGTCACAGAAACAGCAAGCTTTACTGCTGCGGCGAAGCGTCTTGGCATCTCCACAGCTCAGGTCAGTCGCCAGATAAGCGCGCTGGAAAACCGTCTGGGAACCAAACTGTTCTATCGCACTACCCGTAAGGTGACCGCAACGGAGGCGGGCGAGACCTATTATCAATACTGTCGGCAATTACTGAACGGTCTGGAAGAAGCGGAACGGGCGGTGAATAACCTTCAGAATACCCCCCGGGGTAAACTCAGAATTACCGCTCCGGCCACCTATGGCGAACAAAAGATCGCTCCGTTGATCAACGACTTTATCAGTCTCTACCCGGAACTGGAGGTTCAGTGTCATCTGACCAACCAGACCGTCGATCTGGTGGCATCCGGATACGATCTGGCCATCCGTCTGGGTAAGCTGGAAGATTCCAGCATGATCGCGCGGCAGCTCATCTCCCGTAAACTCTATGTCTGTGCAGCCCCCGCGTATCTGACTACCCATGGTGAGCCCCATGTGCTGAATGAACTGAGTCACCATAACTGTCTGCTCGGTACGCTGGAGTACTGGCGCTTTCTTGAGCATGGACAGGAACGTAATATCAAAGTCAGTGGAAATCTGCACTGCAACAGCGGTCAGGCGTTACTGGATGCGGCATTGAAAGGGATCGGGATCGTACAGCTGCCCGACTACTATGTCGAACCCTATCTGGAAAGCGGTGCGCTGATCTCGTTATTACAAAACTATCAACAATCGAGCGAAGGGGTCTGGGCAGTCTACCCCCATAACCGTCACCTCTCTTCTAAGGTTCGTATGTTGGTTGACCATCTGGCAGAACACCTGAGATAAGTGCCTGCCCGATGCCGCTATAACTGATTTAACAGAAGCACTGGTGATTATAACCGGTTGCCCATCAGAAACTGCCGATAACGGATGACTTTCTGCTGCTGCCCCTGATCATCTGAACGGTATTTATAGTAACGATCGCCCACCTGATACACAGTTCTGCAACTTTCAGACTTATGCTCCATCTGCAGACAGATCTCGTTATCTTTTACTCTCCACTTTCCTTTACGCGTTTCCCAATACCGCTCCTGTTCCACCCGGCCATTAGCCGCATAGTAAGTGAAGCTGGTCGAACCATTTATCAGATTGTAAGATTCTACTGTCCGTTCCGTAAACAGATGCAGTAACTCGTCAGTTGTTAGCTGAGTGCTTTCATCCTTAACCTGACACCCTGATATAGCGGCTATCAGAGCTCCCATCAGTAAAATTTTTGTCTTCATTATTAACGTCTCTCTCACTCTGTAACAGGAATTGCAAAACCAGCTCTGCCATCCCCCCATCTTGCATATTGTTATAAAAATTGTGCCCCTGCCCGGTCAGTATTGTTAACTGAGCGGGTCGATAAGACTTTTCCAATTGTAAACCTCTGATAGCCTCCACCCAGCGAATAGCCCGCTGTATGCGATTATCGCCCTGCTGCTGATCAAGATTAACCGAAGTCCTCAGGCTGCTGTCCCTCAGATTATCCTGATCACCTACGGTAACCAGCATTGGGATTTTGAGCATCTCGTCCAGTCGTACCCGATCCAGCGCAATAGTGCGGGCGATACCCCGGGGATATTTAACCTTATCATCGGGAAAGCTGTACCAACCTGCACTCCCCAGTGCCATTGCTGCCACCTGCTGCGGATGGTGCAAAGCATAGCGATGCGCAAACTGCGCACCACCGGAATACCCGGCAAGCAAAATTTTCATGTACGGCTGATTGTGTATGCAGCGCCACAATGCCAGAAAACTGTTTAGTGCAATATCCGCCCGGGGCTGACAAGAGCCGGCACAGAGTTGTTGGTAGCGGGGAAAGTGTTTTGAGCTGAATTCTGGTACCACCAGCCAGCATCCGATCTCATCTGCCAGTGGCCGATAGCTGTCCAGTTGCTCTTTAACATCCCGGGATATTCCATGCACAGCAACCAGTACTCGCTTCATATTGCGCACTTTACGTGGTTGATACAGCCATAAAGGCAGCCCTGAAATGGCAGGAAAGATAACCCGTTTAATCTCTCCGGGAGGCGGTAGTAACTCATTTATCATTGACATACCGCCCCATCATTATCACGTTAGTGTTGTTTACCAGTGCAGAATCAAACGCTCCGGACAACTCCCACCGCTGTGGACAGATTTCATCTGCCCCATTAAAACTGGCGCATAAGATGATCGCCCCCCGAAACGTCTCCGCCAGCCTACGGATAACCTGCTGCACATCAGCGCTCTGGTGTGCGACATCATCATCCAGCAGTAACAGAGAGGGCTTTCGTAGCAATGCCCGGGCCAGCATTATCCGGTAACTCAGAGAGGCCGATAAGTTTGCCCCCCCTTCTTCCAAACGGGACTGTAACCCTTGTGTCAGCTCCTGCGGGTTATCCAGGTCACATAATGCAGATACCGCCTGAAGGTCTTCATCACTGAATTTACGGGCACCATAGAGAAGGTTTTTTTTCAGAGTCCCCCGCAGTAGCGGCAGGTATGAGCTGACAAGGCAGATATGCTGACTGATCACCCGATTCCGGTAACTGTTGATATTCTTATCACCCAACAGAATACGACCGCCACTGATACGGGTGAGCCCGGCAATAGCCGACAGTAATGTACTCTTGCCACTACCTGATCCGCCCCTGAGAAGAATCCGGCTACTGGCATTAATAGTAAAGGACTGAGGCGCCAGACGGTTGGCGCAAAACACTTGCTGCAGTTCAACCTTAAACTTTCCAGCAATCCGTCTTCGTCTTCCTTCCCTGAGGGCGTCACGACTCAGAAACTGCACCAGCTTTTTCTCTGCGACTTTCTTCAGGGTCCAGAATTCATATAACCGTGTTAATCGCCGCAACTGTCCCAGCAAGTAGAGCGCCGCGGTCATCAACACAGCCATATACTGAGTACTTATAAAACCCTGTTGCTGTAAGTGCAGCCCGGTACTGATCAAGGACAGCATTGCGAACAGTAAGATAGCCTCATTCATCCCCCGCATCAGTGCGGAAGTGCGGGCCCTGCGAACCTGGCTTTGCATTAACCGTTCTGACTGTCGCAGAAAACGCCGGGTCTCTTTCCCCGGTTGGTTATAGGCACGAATTAAAGGTAACTGACGCAGCTTTTCGGTTACATTGCGTATCATATTGCCCCGCCTGCGGCGCAACTGTTCTGATTGCACAAACAGATAGCGTCCAAGCAGATAGTTGCCCGCAACCGCCAACAACAAAGGCACCAGCAGAGCAACCACAAGCAGATAATGCAGCTGCAAGAGCGCCACCAGAGAGACCGTAAACCACAGCCCGATAACAATAAGCGGCGCCATTCCCTGAACAATCCAGTTACGAATAGCCGTCATATCGCCCGTTAGTCTCAGCAATGTCCCGCCTTTGTCTGCAACACGAAAATCTTTAGGCGGCAATTTCTGTGACTTTTCAAACACCTGATGCCTTAGCTGAAAAATATATCGCTGTGCCAGTAGCTCTGCATAAAACCGTTCAATATAACGCCCTGCAGCCAGTAATATTATCGCTATAACCCCCAGTTCCCAGGGAACCGATGACTGCTCATCAATGCCTTCCACGACATGACGTCCCCAGCTGATCAGCAGGATCAGGCAGACTGACTGCAGGATACCGGTCGCAGCAAGCAGCAACAGCTGCTGCCAGCGTTTCTCAGCAAGAATGGGTGGCAACATACTTATCAGCCCCAAACAGACAGCCAAGAATATAGTCACGAGTGTTGTTCTGATGAAAATCTTTTAACTCGAGTATTGGTAACCCGAGGCTAACCCGGGCTTCATCGCAGCTTAGTGGTGAACGGGAGATGAGTCCGCCTATTCCGAGAACCCTGATGCCTGCATGTAATACCGTCTGAGCAGTCATAGTCGCGGCGATAGCACCATCCGCAGCAACCAGTGCAGCGCTTATCTCGCTAATAAACCGGGTACTCTCCAGCAGCGCCCGGTTTTCCGGCTGCAGAACACCATCCGCCACCTCAACGATAAGAATGTCGGCTCCCTGTTGAAGCGCGTCAGTTTTAAACTGCTGCAGTATCGAGATAAGCTGTGCAGGCTTCATCCCTACTGTAGAGGGATAGCCTGCATCAAGAAAATCAACGACCCGATCAGCACCAGCATCGAGCATTCGCCAATAATCAGGGCCTGCACCGGTACCCGTCAGTTTGGTAACAGATATACGGTAACCCGCCTGCCGTAATCCGTTTGCTGCGGCACAGGCCAGGGTTGTTTTTCCACTGTTCATATCACTTCCCATCACCAGCAGAGTCGGCAACTGTTGCAGGGTGACAGGGGTGACTTCCAGCTTATCAAGGGGGGCAAACTGGCTCAGATTGAGAGGGTTACCCGTGCTGTCACACAGCAACCCAATCGCGGTAATTTCAGTCGCACCTTTAACACCAGCATTGCGCTGTATTACCTCCGCAGCAATACCGCCTGCGGCCACAAGATGACACGCACCAAGCTGATCCGGCACCTGAGCATGAAACTGACCCGTTGCATAACGATCGGCAACCGCGACAATAATCTCATCCCCCGGATAGAGGTGCTCCCTGCGTCCAAAGGTGTTTTCCAGACGAGTATGATGACGAACACGATCAACCCGGGCCAGAATAAGATCCCCCGAACGAGGCTTTCCCTGCTCCAGGGTCGCTGCAACAGACAGGTCTACATTGCGGGTAATGTAGCTGCGTTTCGCTTGAACAATTCGTTTCTGCATCTCGATCACCCTGATGTAATCCTGTAGACAGTACGGGAAATTCGCTTCGCTGTGGCACGTTCTGGCGGGAGAATCCGCTCGACCTCAATCTGTCTCTCTTTGCCATAACGATCGATCTTTATCTGTTTCACGACCAGCCTCAGTTCCGGTGACCAGGACAGCAGAAGCTGCTCACGGATTTGTTCAATGTAGCGCTTATTCACAACCACCCGCAGGCAACTGTATTCATAGGTACTCAGTTGCTGCATTTTACTCAGCGAGAAATTTCCACTCCCGGCATAGCTGCAACGCCATGATCTTTTTTTAATACCGCTCTGCAAATCCTTGCGGGTCAAATCAAACCGAACTGATTCACGGTCACTGAAGGGTCTTAGTTCTACCTTACCCAAATCAGGCACAAACTGATCATAACCGCTGAGCTGTTCACCAAAGCGCCGGTATTCCAACACGGGGAAATATGGCAGATAGGAACGCTTATATTGACGCTTACGCTGATCTTCCCAAAGACTCCATTCTTTATTCGTTACCAACAATTTTTCTACATCACCATCGGAGTAAATCACGACACTACCCGGCTTGATTTCAGCCATGCTAATGGCTGGAACAAAAATCAGGAGTGCAGCCATTTTAGCTATATGCTTCTGTCTCATCGTTTCTTCCTTCGTCAATGGATTCTTTTCCGGATTGCGGTATATCAATAATCACTTGCAGGCCTCCTGAGCTGGCGGTATGCAAACGCATCTGACCACCATAACTACTCACAACAGCCTGACAGATCGACAGCCCCAGACCATAATTACCTTCCCCCTGCTCATCGACACGGGTTCCTCTTAAACACATTTTTTCGATTCTATCCGGGGGGATACCCGGACCATCATCACTAACAATAATGGTCCAGCCTTCATCATGGTTATCTCTGATACTTAGCTGCACTCTGGAGCGGGCATAACGCCAGGCGTTGTCGAGAAGATTACCCACAAGTTCCAACATATCATCACGATCAAACGGAACAGCAAACTCAGGCACATCCTGAACCAGCGCTATCGGGTTATCCCGGTTACGTTTGCGATTTAATAACTGAACCAGATAGGGCAGTTCTTCCCCGGGATTAAATAACTCACCAGGATTAGGTGATCCTGAAATTTTTGCACGCCGTAACTCCCCCTCAATACGACGCTGCAGCTGCATATAGATCTGCTTCAGACTCTCACGGTTATCTTCGACTTCGGCCGCTTGAGACAGTATTTGCAGATGCTGTAAAGGGAGTTTCAACTCATGAGCCAGATTGCCGGTC
Source organism: Amphritea atlantica (assembly GCA_024397875.1). Lineage (NCBI taxonomy): Bacteria > Pseudomonadati > Pseudomonadota > Gammaproteobacteria > Oceanospirillales > Oceanospirillaceae > Amphritea > Amphritea atlantica. The sequence continues at coordinate 139,541 of CP073344.1, read as the reverse complement.
GCTGTTCTGGAACGACTCAGCTGCTTTCCAGAACGGTCAACCAGTCGTTCAATCGCATCAGCCAGCGGCATAATTTCTTCAGGAATAGCTTTCGGAAGGCGCACAGCTCCACACACTTTCCCCCTGAGCAGAGCAGTTTGCAGTGGCTTCAGGCTGGCAAAGCCCCAGTGCAGTATACTGCGCTGCAAGAAGATGATTAACAGGGCCAGAGCAACCAGAACAGTTAGCAGGTAATACTCATATTCATTCTGACGGGCAATAAATGCACTGATATCCTCAGCCACCCATATGGTTACATCCTGATTATGTTTACGTATACCCTGTCGCCATATCTGCCAGTATTCATCACCAAGACCATCAGTCTGTGATTGAGCCTGGCCACCCGGGGGAAGCAGATCGACACCCGGTCGGATATCCCAAAGGCTGCGGGAGCGCAACTCTCCCCCCTCCCAACGGACGATATAATAATGACCGGATCGTACCCGGTTAAAAACTTCAGAAACTTTGCTGTCATTAATCTGCCAGCGTCCATCCGACCATTTCAGTTCAGTGATGATATTTTCAACATCATTTTTCAATCTTGAGCCAATATATTCACTGGTAATACGATTGATCCCGGTATGCATCAACAACAACAGCAGAGTAAAAGCCGGGACTACCAAGACAATAAGTCCCCGTCGGATCTTCCGCTCCAAGGATGGCCTCACTGTACTCACGAGTCATTCCTCTCTGCCTGCAGGCAGTAGCCCTGCCCTCTACGCGTTTTAATAAACTCTTTACCAAATCGCTGGCGTAAACGATTGATATAGACTTCGATGACATTGCTATCGCGAACCTGCTCTTCCTCATAGACATGTTCAGAGAGAATCGTCTTACTGACTAAACGGCCCGGATTCATCAACAAATATCGAAGCAGGCGAAACTCAATACCCGTTAACTGGAACTCATCGCCTTTCTGGCTGCGAGCGATCTGAGTATCGAGATCAAGCTTAATCCCGGCATATTCCAGTTGCTGTGAGGTCTGACCATAACGCCTGCGCACCAACGCTTCCAGACGAGCCATCAGTTCCTCCATAAAGAAAGGCTTTCCCAGATAGTCATCAGCGCCGGCTTTAAGACCATCCACCCGTTCCTGCCAGCTGTCCCGGGCTGTCAGTATCAAAACCGGCGTATCAATCTGCTCAGCACGCATCTCCTGCAGCACTTCAAGTCCCGGTTTTTGTGGCAGACCAAGATCGAGAATAATCACATCAAAACTTATTTCCCGGATAAAAAAGGCGCCTTCAACACCATCAGATGAGATATCAACAATATAACCATTTTTTTGTAGCTGGCTACGAAGCTCCTCCACCAATCTGACATCATCCTCTATCACCAGAACTCGCATAAGGATTACTCTCCGAAGGATTCCTGTAACAGTTTACCGGTCACCGCATCAAACTCGTACTCACTGACATGGCCATCCGTATGAAGCACTTCGACTTCATAGGTAAAAACGTCATCGTTCTGCTCCAGCTCAAGGTCCAGCATACGCCCCCGGGTGAGCACTTGATTCATTGCCAACAGCTGATCAAGCGAGACAATCTTCCCCTGTGAAACCAGTTCAGCCGCATAATCAGGATCAACCATATCCTGCGGGTCAGCGTAAACAGCGCAGACGCGTAGAAATATGACAAACGCAAACACTGTTTTAAAGGGGTATGGCATATCTGTCTTTTTGCTTTCTCAATGTAACCCATAGTTTAGACGGGCTAACTTAAATGAAGCTTAAAAAAGAATACATACAGGTAATTAAAGGGAAAATGACAAGAAAATCGCTTCTGCAGCGATAATATTCTTAATAGTGGAGCAGATATTCACCCATCAGCAGGGATGCCTGGAATAACCTGCTCGCACCCCACTGTGCTAAGAACTCTGTTGAGAACTGTGCGCAGAGATTAGTCAGAATTGAGATCCGCCGGGAGCGTTATGAAGCCATCATTGGTAACGAGCAGTTCAGCCAGGTCGTCAGCGATCAGCGGACGGCTAAACAAAAAACCCTGCACCTCTTCACACGCATGCTGCTGCAGAAATTTAAGCTGAGACACCTCCTCAACCCCTTCCGCAGTAACACTCAGCCCGAGATTATGGGCCACAGCAATAATTGCCTGAGTCACTGAGGCATCGCCCGGGTCCGTAGTCACATGAGTTATAAATGAACGATCTACCTTCAATCGATCGATGGGAAAGCGTTTCAGATAACTCAGACTGGAATAGCCGGTGCCGAAATCATCAATCGCCAGCTGAACCCCCAAAGCCTTTAAGCGATGCAGGGTTTCTACCGACCCTTCAACATCATCCATCAGCATATTTTCGGTGATTTCAAGTTCCAGACAGTCGACCGGCAGACCGGTATCCAACAGCACCTGATTAACCAGTTTTTCCAGGTTTTGCCGGGCAAACTGACGTACCGAAAGGTTAACCGCAACCCTGATTTGCGGCAACCCCTGAAGCTGCCACTGTCGGGTTTGCCGACACGCCTCTCGTATGACCCATTCACCGATGGGTGCAATCAATCCGGTTTCTTCTGCGATCGGAATAAATTCAACCGGTGAGACAAAGCCCAGTTGCCTACTGTTCCAGCGCAGCAGCGCCTCAACACCGACTATTTTGCCGCTGCTCATCGCGACCTGAGGCTGATAGTTCAGCGACAGCTCATTCTCGGCAATGGCATGACGCAGATGACTTTCCAGTTCCAGACGGCGCTTAGCGACGACATTCATCGATTTAACGAACAGCTCATAACCATTTTTGCCAGCATGTTTGACATAATACATCGCGGCATCAACGTTTTTCATCAGGCTGTCTACATCTTCGCCATGATGAGGGAAAATAGCGATCCCGATGCTCGGGGTAATGACCACTTCATGACCGGCAAGATCAATCGACAAACCGATCGATTCAAGAATCCGGCGGGCAACATTCTCAGCATCGCGGATCTGATTAATTTCAGGCAACAAAACAGTGAACTCATCACCACCAAACCGGGCTACCAGCGGAGGCGGCCCCCCCTCAGTGACCACCGGCAGGTCAGTGTCTGTAGCATACAGACCGGGCTGATCTGAATGACTGCCAACCCGATCGGTAGTACGGACACTGTCCGTCAACCGGCGCGCCACTTCCTGCAATAGCAGATCACCAATACCGTGACCAAATGTATCGTTAATCCGCTTAAAATTATCCAGATCAAGAAACAGCACAGCCCCCAGGCAGCCTTTGCGATCCGCCTGATCAATTGCCAACTGCACCCGGTCACAGAATACACTCCGGTTTGAAAGGCCCGTCAGACTGTCAAACCGCGCCAGTCTCAGCACCTGATCCTGAGCCTGTTTCAATTCAGAAACATCCAGCATGGTGCCGGCAATAATTGTTGTATTGCCCTGCTCATCACAAAAAACCTCTGCCTGATGCTGGACGCTCTTAGCATTCCGCCCCGGCAGGCCGATACTGTGATTGATACCCGACATAAAACCGGAGTAGCGACAGTTCAGTAGCTGTTCAAGCCAGTGCCGCATCTGCGGCCTTTCATTAGCGGGAACACAGCGCAGAAAGGTGCGAAGACCCGCATGAGTAAGCCCCCGCTTACCTCCGAGCAACTGATAAAACTGATCAGACCAGTAGACTTCGCCACTATTCAGATGCCATTCCCAGTTACCCAGCCGGGCAATACGCTGGGCATTCCCCAGCCGCGTTTCACTCTTTTGCAACTGACGCAGCTGTTCAGTGGTGTTGCTGGCCCGGATCATATAATTGAGACGGTGCCCCAGAATTTTCCAGTTAAAGGGTTTGGTGACAAAATCAGTGGCTCCGGCGGCATAAGCCTCACGAACAGAGTCAATATCATCCTGGCCCGTTGCCATCAGGATCGGCACCAGTTTCCCACAGGGCATATTGCGCAGCTGGCGACAGACATCAAACCCATTCAGCCCCGGCATCTCAACATCCATCAGCACAATATCCGGCTGCGCCTCCTGAAAGGCCTGCAGGGCAATCACACCATTATCCGCCAGCAGTACTTCAAACCCCTCCTGCTCAAGAGAGTGACTGGCCAGAATCCGGGCTGTCAGATCATCATCAACCACCAGCACCCGGTAGGCCGCAGGTTTGCTATCTATCTCACCCGACATATTCACTCTCCGTGTTCCTGATCGTCACTAATATTTGCCGGGCCCGGTGATATTCAGCTTCAATCTCTGTCAATAATGCGGCGGCCTGTTCCAGTACCCCGTCCCTGCCAATCTGCTCTAAGGTTTTACATAGTTCCGCCAGAGTCATCGCCCCAAGATTATAACTACTCGATTTGAAGCTATGGGCGGCAACTCTGAGCGCTTGTGCATCCTGCTCTGCCATCGCCTGCTTCAGGCGTTTAAGGTCATCAGGTGATTTCTCCAGGTAGGCATCAATAATTTTGCGCAGAAAGGCACCATTGGCATCCATTTCAATCAATTGCGAAATAACACTCTCATCAATGACCTCTTTGTCGAGGTGGAAGTTTGTATCGCTCTGACGATCTTCTCTGACCCTGTCATCCGGCATGGTTCCACTGTCACCCGACTCACCCAGAGGCAGCCAGTGTCTGAGAACATGTGCGATCTGCTTTTTATCAAACGGCTTGGCCAGATAATCATCCATACCCGCTTGCAGACATCGCTGCCGGTCATCGGCCATCGCATTGGCAGTCAGCGCGATGATAGGCAGACGTGGTCGTTGCTCAGCCTGTTCCCGTTTGCGAATCTCGGCGGTCGCCTGATAACCATCCATCTCTGGCATCTGACAATCCATCAACACCAACTGATAGTCTTTCTCACTGATCATTTTCAACGCCTGAACACCATTTGCGGCAAGGTCGACTCTGACTCCCAGCCCTTTGAGTGCCTGCAGCGCATACTCCTGATTAACAGGATGATCCTCCACCAACAGAATGTGCCCCTCTATGGTGGCCGCCTCTGATGACGTATGAAAGTCTTCAATTTCCGACTCGGGCTGTTCATCGGTTTTGATCAATGTCAGACCAAACCAGAAAGTCGTCCCCTGGTCTGGTTCGCTGGAAAAGTCGATCAAGCCCCCCATCATCTCAATCAACTGACGAGAAATCGCCAGCCCAAGTCCCGTCCCGCCATAGTTTCGGGTAGTGGTACTATCAGCCTGAGCAAAGGAATCAAAAATAACACTCTGATGTTCAGGCGATATCCCCACGCCAGTATCCGCGACGCGAACCTGAAAGGAGAGGTTCTCTTCGGTCTCTTCGAACAGAACCGCAGTCACATCAATTGAGCCCTCACGGGTAAATTTAATCGCATTACCGATCAGATTGGTCAGTACCTGTCGCAGCCGTACAGGATCCCCCAGAACAACAATATTGAATTCAGCTGGCAGATTACAGGTCAGTTGCAACCCCTTCTTTTGCGCCTGCAGCTTAAGAATTGAGACCTGAGTCTGAATTAACTCAGCCAGATTCAGTGGCCGATAATCCAGTTGTAACTTACCCGCTTCAATCTTCGAAAAATCCAGAATATCGTTGATGATATCCAGCAACCCTTCCCCGGAGTACCGGATCATCTGCATAAACCGACGCTGTTCATTGCTCAGATCAGTATCCAGAACCAGATCGGTCATACCCAACACACCATTCATCGGGGTACGAATTTCATGACTCATGATGGCCAGAAATTCACTTTTTGCTTTACTGGCACTGATCGCAATCTCTTTCTCTTTATGCACCTGCTGAATAGTGGATCTGATCGCTTTCTCCATAAACAGGAATGACTCGGCAAGGCGGCCGATCTCATCCGGTTTATCCCGGGCCAGGTTGAGAATTTTCTGGTGCTGTTCTCCTGAACGAATAAAATCCTGATCAGGTAGCGATTTAGCATAGGACGCCAATATATTAAGAGGTGTCGCCATCCGATAGACAAGAATAAACGCAGCACTGATACCGGCCAGAAAGATCAACCCGATAATCAGACTTTGCTGAGCCACAACCGCCCGGCCCGGCGCTGCAATTTCAGACACCGGCACAACCACAGCCGAGTACCAGTCAAACGCCTTAAAATAACTGAAAAATATCTGCACCTCGCGCCCGCCAGTAAAGGCGCTATCGTGACCAACAGAATTTTCACCCCGTTGATATGCGGTAATAATCTGCTCCAGCACACCCGCTTTGTTCCAATCCAGATCGTCCGTTGTAATCGTATCACTCAAGCGCTGCCGGGGAGGCTCTATCAATATCTTACGGTCACCGCTGAACAGAATCGCGTAGCCCGTTTCTGCAACCTGAAGCTTATTGAAAGTCAGACGCAAAGCATCGACAATACGGTTCATCTGTTTCTGACTTTCCTCCTCGACATCAGCAAAACTGACAATGATCCCCATCGTCCAGCCCCAGTTTTCCAAGGGGAGAAAATAGCCCATATAGCGTCCCCCTTCCGGTTCACCAGGCTTATGCCAGAAAAAGATTCCGTTGTCCCCCTCAGACTTCAGCTGATCAAAACGCATCGCCTGATGTAATTGTCGCCCCTTAAGATCTCGCAGACCGGCGATTGAAGTATCGGTAAGCTTAGCGTCTGTCGAGCCAACGATAACCCCATCCGCACCAAACAGGATCAGATCACCATTATTAAAATCGACATCGGAAAGCCATTGACGAGCCACCTCTTTCGCGGCCGCCTCGGAGAGTAATCCTTGCGCCGATACCGCTGCATAGCTATCAAGAACGGTTTGCCCAAGGCGCGTGAGCTGGCGCATATCCGCTTTAATTTTACTGAGAATATCCACCTTTTCGCTGATCAGCTGTTCATAGCCGGCACGGATATTCAGATCAGCCAGCTGCAGCACGTTACGGGCAGATTTCTGCTCAGCAACCTGCATAGCCTGTCCCACATCCCGCTGGGTGAAATACATCACGCCGGCTGCAGTACAGATCAGAACTGCCACAATCAGGGCGATAATTTTAAACTTGAAACTGGACAACATACTCAGTACTCAGGGTTGTTCTATCTGCCAAAAAAGTTGATCCGCTGCAGCTAATAACTCTGCATTCAGGTAAAGCCCTATCTGCTCTGCAGTTTTCAGATTAAGCGTAATTCTGTTCGCCTCTGCAGAGCGATTCGCTAATGATGCGGGCGCTGCACCCTTAAAAATTTTTATAGCTACTTCAGAGAGTTCATTACCCTCCTCCCGGTAGCCTTCAGACTGGGACAAACTCATCAGATATCCCATCTTCACTTCCCGTTGACCATACTGCGAGAAAGTTGCTATCCGGTGCTGGTTGGCAATATCGACTAACAATGGAATCGTGTCAGTGTTAACGCCCCCCTGAGCGGTTACGTAGATTGCATCGACCTTTGGTACAAGTTCCCGGAAACAGTTAACCACAGATTGATTGGCCAGCGACTGATCAGCCACATCACTCTTAGTAAAGCAACTGACGACCGTAAAATCTCGCTCTTTTGCTAACCGCTGAATAGTATCAACAGATGCGTAACTACGACCTTCAAAGCTATCTTCATAGGCGACCCCCAGAGTTTTAAAGCGGATCAGGTCATGGAACAATGCCACCTGACGCTCATACCGCTGAGGATCGTCAGTGACATAGATATGCTGATAAGCGTTCCCCGGCTCCCGGATCAAGCCTATACTGCGGGGATCATTAACAGAGATCACCATAGTCGGAACAGCATGACGGCCAACCGCCATATCAATCCCCGCCCAGCTCCCCAGCGCGAATAGCAAATTGACCTCATTATCCTGATTTAACCGGGTTATTACCCGCTCACGCAGCTCCGTCCGATAGTTTCGGTCCCAGCCTGCGCTGTAAAACCCATCTGGCAGAAATTCGAGGTAATCACTCTGCGCATTTTCTGCCAGCCAACGCCACAGGTCTTTTGCCGTTGTCAGTTGACTGGGAATCGTCTGTGGGGAGATCCAGCCCTGTACCATCAACCCTTCAGTAGTGGCCTTCAGGTATTGGTAGTAATCATAGTATTCCCCCCCCTGATAGTAAGCCACTCGCCACTTATGCCCTTTATTCAGCATAGGAGGAACCGACTCAGCTCCCTGCAGAGCCCCCCCTGACAGCAGTAGACAGAGCCCTACCAGCCATAACAGCGGCCCCGCTTTTCCCGACTTTATTATCATAGCCTGCGCTTATATCCTTATTTCGGCTTTATTCTGAAGGAATATCCCTGTAAACCTCATCCGCTGCGCCCAGCAACAGCAAAGGCGGATTAAAACCAACAATTTCCGCTGTTTTAAGATTCACAGCCATACGAGGAGGTTCTTCAAACAACTGCGTTAACTGATTAGGCAATGCACCATTAAATACTTTGGCAAATGTGGAGGCATGAAACTCACCCACATAACGAAAGCCTGCCTGAGACAAACTCAGCAACAGCCCTTTTTTGACTTCATCCGATCCGGACTGTGAAAAAGTCGGCACCCGGCTTTCGTTGGAAACTTTGACCAACTGGCCAATGCTATTGCCAGTAACCCCTCCCTGTACCGTCACATAAATCGCATCGACCTGGGGAGCCAGCTCACGAAAACAGTTAACTACGCTGGCTTCTGCACGTGCGGTATCGCTGATATCACTCAGAGTATGGCAGCGAACTATTTTGAAACCCCGCTCCCGGCTTAATCTTTCGATAACATCTAAGGCAGCATAACTGCGGCCATTCTCGGTGTCTTCATAGGCAACACCCAGTTTTTTGAAGTTCACTATATCGTGAAACACCCTTACCTGACGGTCATAACGATTAGGATCTACCGTTGCGTGTACGTGGTCATATCCAGAGTCACTCACACTTTTAATGATGCCTGCGGACAAGGGATCACTGGCAGACAGAACCATAGTAGCTGCATGGTGGCGATCATTAGATAGTGCTTTACCCGCCCAGGTTCCCATAGCGATCATCAGGTCGAGATGGTTCTGATTGAGTCGAACAATTATTTTTTCAGTTACCTGACTACGGATAGTTTCGTCCCACTGCGCTGTATAGTGAGCATCAGGGACAAATTCAATATACTCACTTCGTATCCCATGCTGTAACCACTGCCAAAGCTGGGCCGTTTGCTCGCCCTGTTGCTCAGGAATTTCAGTCTTTTCGATCCAGCCGAGCTTCATCAGCCCTTTTACGGTTTCAATGAGGATTTTCTGATAATCGATATACTCTCCCCCTTCAAAGTAACCAACACGCCAGCGCTCACCATTATTCGTTACCGGCGCGGTTGAAAAATCAACGTTCTCTGCTGGCAGGTCGGCCTGGGTAAAAGGCACAACCAACATACAGATCAACATCAGAAAAAGCCGTTTCACTGATCGCATTATTCTCTCCTAGATGACTACAGGAACATTACACTACTTTATACGCTCGTTTAAAACAAAGTAGCATCAATTAAAGATGCCTTATAGCAACTTTTTCAGACAACAGGCCACGCTGATCGCTCAGAAGCTGTGATAACCAGTCCTCGCCAAGCAATGTCGCTGGCATCGCATCTGCAATCGTTTCGGCCAGCGAAGCGTAGTGTGCGTCACGCAGCGAAATATTTGAGATAAGCTCAAGCTCAGCAACGCTGATTTCGCCGCTGGCCAGTATCTCAAGCAATCCGGCAGGTAACAAAGCGTCAGCCTCATCCACCATAATGGTTTGCATACCGGAGAGATATCCATCAGTACAGCTTGCAGATATCACTGTCGCTTGCTCAGAGCAACTATGCTCCTGTAACACATCCACTATAGCGGCCTGCATCTTTGGCAGATAATCCGCCTGATAATAACCTCCCAGGCATGTAACCCCCCGTGCCAGCGCGATAACCAGAAAACATCCGAATACCGATGGCAAAAGCCGCCCTTCACGAATAGCCTCTGATAGTGCTACGGGCTCCAGGCTAAAATGATATTCCTCTCCATTATCATCACAACCACATAACATCAGTCGGTCTGCCAGCACACTCAACATAAGCGGTATGCGACGAGAACGTCCATCAACCCCCCAGAAAAAGAAGGTTCCACTGCCCGAGGTTTTTAACGGGTCAACTGAACCTCTTTCCGACCAGCGCTGTTCCAGAAGCGTCTGGTTCCAACAACCTGGAACAGAATCCAGTCGTTTGCAGACAGCCGTTATCAGCGGTTCAGCTAATACCAGCGAAACCAGGCTACTGGAATCATGAAGATCCTTCAGAAACAATCCCTCAGCCAGTTTCTCAAGCTCAATAGTAACCAGATCAGGCATAGTAGCAGAGGAACAAAAGAGACGGTGCCAGAGCCGGTGATTCAACAGCACAGATTGGGCAGCATAACCCTGCTGAAATAACACATCCTCAGACAGATACTCAGTCTCCAGAAGCTCAGCCAGCGTCTCAAGCAGTACAGTGTTACCGCCTTTTTCCACCCGATCATGAATCCGCTTCCCGGCTTGCTGCAGCATTGACCGGTCAAGCCCTTTCACCCGGGTCACCAGCTGACGTCTAAATTTGTTGGAAAAAAATGGTATCCGTTGCGGCCAACTGCTTTCAGCCGTATTGCAGGCATACAGCAGCGCTCCTCTGGGGTAGGTCATATTATCCAGTGGAATATTCGCACAGGAAAATACCGGAATCGTAGTAACACCTTCAACCCGCCGTTTAGCCAAGCCAAATAGCAGGCTGCCCTGAACTGACTGGGCAAAGAAATCAACGCCATGATGATTGGTGGTCAAGGCAACCGGATGCTGGAGAAAATCGGCTGCAGTCCTTTCTGCCATCTGCTCACCCAGCAAAGGGGCTACATAGTCGTAAATCACCTCAGCAATATCAGAGCGCGGCTGATAACTCTGCTGACTGACCTGACAAACCTGCTGAAGATATTCGGACACAGTACACTCACCGGCTGACTGTAACACTTTATCAACAACCGGGACCTGATAACGCACGGCGTCAAGCAGTTGCTCAGCCACACCCTTTGCTTTGCACTGTATCGGATTATTCATTGGACACGGCCTTCACCTGCGAGGTCACTGCGCCCCCCCTGGGTGACCAGGTAAGCAGAGCAAACAATATCGCCGTGATCAGATAGGCTAAACCAAACAACATAACCCCCGACTCAATATCGGTCATAGTAATAATGCCGGCAAAAAGCACCGGCCCCAGCATCTGTCCGATCCGGCTGCTGGAACGGAAGATTCCCATCGATTTACCCTCACCATACTGAGCGGTCACAGGTTGGTTCAATACAAAAGCGCTCTGCGCGGAAAGTACCAGACAGTTAGAAAGCCCCAACAACAGTATTGCCAGGGTAACGGCCATAATTCCGTCAAACAGACTGAACACCAGAAAGGCGAGACCGCCAAGCGTACAGCCCAGGATTATCGGTACCCGCTTAGACTCACTCAGATCTGCAAAGCGGCCGATGGCCGGTCCGAACAGCGCCAGAATCACACCAAACAGCATCAACACCTGACCAATGGCGGCATCATTAACCCCCGATCGGTTAAGATAGAGCGGACTGAAATAGTTAAGAAAGCCCACCACGGCAATGGACGCAGGCATACTACTGAAAAGAACTGCCGCCAGTACCTGGCGATCGCCGAGAAATCGCAGAAACGAGCCTGCTGGCTGTGGTTCCAGTGTGTCGGTCGGCGTCGCTTCTGCGGCTTTCGACGGCTCTGGTGACTGCCTCAGAATAATCCAGCCATAGACCATGACACTGAACACGATAACGGCACCTAACAAAAAGACCGGGCCATAACCAAATTGTTCGGCAAGTACGGCTCCGGTTGCCGCCCCACATATGCTGCCTGAATAGAGCCCGGCAAACAGATGAGCCAGTCCTCTGGACTTATTACTATTATCGGTGTGTCCGATCACATAGCTCTGAGACGCTAACAGCGTCAATCCATAACCAAACCCCAGCACCCCACGGGAAAGAATAAACTGCACCGCATCCGGTGCCAGCCAGGAGTAGAGGCATCCCAGTCCAGTCAGGATCAGTCCGGTATAAAAGGGGGGCTTCCAGCCACTTCTGTCTAACCAGACGCCACACATAAGAATAGCCACGCCAACACAGAGAAATTCAACCGAGATCGGCAAACCGATTAGCAGATCCGGGCTAAAGCCGTTAAAACTCCGGGGCAGCGCTTCCATATGCAGCGGAATAAACGCCATCGACAGGTCAATACCAAACAGAAACAGAAAGATCGCCGGACGCATCTGCTTATAACATCCCGCACGCTGCTGTTTGCTGTGACCGCGACTCTGCTGTAACACGGCCAGTTCCAGCGACACCAGAAACGTGATTAAGATAACGGTGGCCAGATCAAACAGACTCAGGCGCCCATTACCAAGCCAGAAATGCTGCAAACTCAGTAACATAAGAGCGATGCTGCTCAGCCCCATCATCAACCGGCTGAGGCCTTTACCACTTAAAGCCTCTCTTCGGCGACGGTATCCGAGAACAAACAGCAGCAATAACGATGTGATACACGCCGCAACGCCTCCCCAACGGACTATCTCACTCAACACTATACCGAAGCCCGCCCGCTGATAGGCGGCAAACAACAATAAAGCGGCCAGCAGAAGCATTGAGCAGAGTTGCACACACCCCCACAGAAATACTCCGATCTGTTGCCTGCGGGCTGCTCTGGCGTTCACATCGTCAACCTTGTCATAATCCCGGCACTCTCATCCTGCGTAGCAGAGAGTTTATCAACCACCGGATGGTTCACAGGCAATAACCGGTAAACACCCTCAAATAGCATCACCGGCATACTTTCCAGCGACCAACCGCTGTCAGTCCGATGAATCCGAATCCGGGCCTGCTTATCATGCCAGCGGCAGCGGTGGGGTAAAATATCAATATCATCCAGATTTAACTGACTGATCTGGCTATAGACATATGCAACAGCCAGAGCGCCGGTACCGCACGCAAGGGTTTCCCGGTTTATGCCTCGTTCAAAACATCGGTTTTCAATAATCGCCGGGCCTCTCTGTCGTGCAAAATTGACATTAATACCCGCAGGAAACATCGCCTTATAGTGATTATTAAAATACTGCCCGATATGTTCTACCAGCCAGGTGCCAAAACTTTCACGACGATCTTTGAACGCCCTCGGTTCAGAACTACCAAAAACATAATCAGCCAGCTCCGGAATAGAAAAATTACTGTCCGGAAAAATCACCAGGTGGGGTTCACCGGTAAACACCAGATGTGCCTGAATTCTCAATACGGTTGCATTGTTGAAACCCTGCAGGTCCCCTACACGAAAGCTGACGCTGATCTCCGGGTAATAGTCGATCGTCGGCGTGAAAGGGGAGGAATGCTCTGAGGTAGCCAACTCAACCGGGGCCCGCCGGGGATGACCAAGATTTACCCAACCACCCTGTTGGTCGTTGCCAGCACCGATCTGAATAATTTTAGGTACCTGCAAAGGTATTTCTGTCATGATCGAAGCGGATGAAACGCCATGCTGATGATAAAGGTGACTGGCAACGCACATTAATCCGTTACCGCAACAGAGTGCTTCTTCGCCATCCGGCTCAAACATACGAAACAGATATTCGGCCTGATCAGCATTTGGCAGACTGCGCCAGTAGCCCCGTGAATCCGCAATCGATTTCAGTATTTCAGGGCTACAGCGCTGAATCACCAGGAGATTATCGCAGCCAATACCGAAACTGGTATTCGTCGCCTGAAAGGCAAACCGTGACATCTCCGCTTCGGTAAGCGGAGAACGATCCGTTGCATCAACGATAACAAAGTTATTACCGCATGATGTGTACTTCACAAACGGAACTAAGTTCATATCAGGTTTCCGATGGTATTGGTTAGGTATTTCAAATCCATGACCTGCCTGGATTACAGCTTGTGAAACACCCTGACCGGCCCTCTGCAGGCGACAAAAATCACCATCTTGCAATAAACGTTTCACCAGGGTTAATTCTCAAATAATAGAAACAAAACAAATGTTTATATTATTATTTGAGCAGCAATCTATCACTTGCTCACCTAACAAATCAAATCATGCATTACTCATAACGGGCTGCTATGCTCAGCTGACCACTTTATTCCGACCGCCTAATTTAGCCTGATACAGTTTATCATCTGCCCAATGGAGCATCTCATCAAAGCCACAATTCTCGGACCAGATGACCACTCCTGCACTGAATGTCAGATGCACAACAGCGCCGTCCTCCAGTTCTATCCGACTCTGTCGCAGAGAAGACAGTAATGTTTCAAGCAGCCGGTGTGCTGTGGACAGATCAGTATCAGGCAGTAACAATACAAACTCCTCACCACCAATTCGACTAAACAGATCGGTTTTACGTAACATCCCCAGCATAATACGGGTAAACTCTTTCAGCACCCAATCGCCGGCAGCATGGCCGTGCCGGTCGTTAACATCCTTGAAACGATCCAGATCGATCATTGCAATAGCTATCGTAGTTGTTAGCCGTTGAGCCCGATGGCGCTCTTTTATCGCTTCTTCAATCAATGCACGGCGGTTCATAAGCCCGGTCAACGCATCCTCCCGGGCCAGGCGAATAAGTTCCTCTTCACTACGTTGCAGTGTATGAGTCATACGATTGAAAGCACTGGCCAACTGCCCTATTTCATCAGATGAACTGACCCTGGCCTGAACAGAAAGATCTCCCGCCTCAACTTTATCTACCGATTGCTTCAGCCTGACCACTGGCGCGACAATACTTTTCGCCAGCATATAAATAAGGCTAAACAGCAGAAACATGCTGACTATCAGCCATACCGAAGCTTCCAGCAGTAACTGCTTGCCAGCTTCACGCCAGCCACTGTCGGCAATGAATACCAGCAAAGAGAACGAGGAAAACTGATTAATGTAGTCCTGATACTCTGCAGCAGAAACATTCTGGGCGGTAGCACTCACCTTTTCCATGAGTTTATTGAGTACCTGATTATCGGCCACAGGAGCGGATGCCAGAAAACCATCAGACTGCTGGCTGTACATACTCGCTTGCGGCAATCGCTGACCGAAATTTTGCAACGTGGCGACATTCAGATAACGATAATCTGATTCAAAACGCAGAGGTTTAGTGCTCACCAGCACAACATCTGCAGCCTTTATGCCTCTGTCCGCCAGACTTTTATGCAGATCATTAAGAATATCATCGATCTGAGTACGGTCCAGAAAAGCGGTCACATAGCCTTTCAAATGACCGTTACAGGAGATCAGGGGCTGAGTAAAAAGAAACGTATCACGCTCAAATAACAGCCCCATAAGCATCGCTTCCCGCCCCCCGGCATAATCTATATATACCGGGGGACGAGCTATTCTTGATGTCAGACTGAATATTCTGTTTTGCAATTTATAGTAATTAGCAGAGTCGACCTCTCCTTTACGCTCCATGCTCAACGCTTGCATAAACAGTTCGTTCTTTTGCTGCTGCAGTCCTGACAAGTCATCCTGCCAGCGTTTAAATAATGCTTCGATATGGTTAAAGTGCCCGGCATTAAATAACCAGCTATTTTCCAGCACTCGGGGCAGAACAGTCTGAGATCGAGTCACTCCGGCCACCAGACTCAAATCCACCTTACCCGTCTTATCGGCAATCACCAGTGCAGAAAACCCCTGACTCCGCTGCAACGCATTGCGCGCCGATAACATAAAATCACTGGCAGAATCGATAGCACCGCAGTTATTAATACTTTCCCCCAGAAGCACAAATTCGCTGATTCTCAAGCTGAGTAGATCGTTCAGCCGCTGAGCCCCCGAAGCCGACACCAGCGAACTAATATTGCCAACCTGCTCAGCTGTAGCATCCAGCTGCGCCTGATAATAGCTCCAGGTAAAGCCCATCACCGGCAGTGCTACCGGGAACATCCAGAGCAGGATTTTGGTCAGCAGGTTCACTGGAAACCACCCGGCAAGCGGTAAATCAAAGACGGTAATACCCGAAAAAAACCTGCCAAACAGCTTTCAGGCATAACCACACGCCTGCAGATTAATTGCTCCTCAGCGTTGTAGCCTGTGGTGTTTAATAGATGCTCTGACATCATTCGCACAACCGTTCCCTCAGTTTTTAGTTAACCGTGCTATCTGCCAGTTATCGGCAAGCATGTCTTTCAGGATAGCTGCTGGTGAGGTTTATGCCGCCTTAATTCCACAAAATGGGGGGATAAAACTTAAACATGCCGCTGAATCCGCCGAGCCAGCAGATCAACCAGAATGTTCATGATCGCAGCGATCAGAATCAGCAACAGGGCAACATCGAAACGAATCTCCTGGATCGCGCTATCGACAAAAAAACCGATGGTCTGAATACCCAGAATCCCCAGAATAGCGGTCTCCCGCATGATCACTTCCCAGCGATAGAGCATAAAGGACAGGAAGGCCGGGTAGCTGCGGGGCAGTAACTCATAAAAATAGCGGTCAAGCCGTCTTGCAGGTGCATCAGCTCTTAACTGTATTTCATTACTATTACGCCCGGTCAGATATCCAATCAGGGCGCCATTGTGAATCGCCAGTGCGATCACCGCAGGCAGCATTGAGGGGCCCAGAAACTGCAACAAAATATAGGCCAGCAAGTACTCAGGGGTAGAGCGGGCCACCACCAGAAACATATGCCCGGGAAACCGTCCGGCAAGACCAAAGCAATCTCGATTGATCAGGGGAAATAACAGCAGCGCAAACAACCCGGTCACAACCAGTGCAATCTGTGACAGCAACAGAGTATTCCAGACCCCGGGCAACGCCTGATCAATAACAATAGTTCCCGCCCAGTCTGCCAGAGATTGCCAGCTCGCCTCATTACTACGCAGAGGAGCAGGCACGATATCCTCAGAGAAAAACCGCCAGACATTGCCCCAGATGATCGGCAGGCCCGACCCCATAAAAAGAGGCGCGCCCAGCAAAAACAGTGGCAGAGTCCAGCGCCTGAGCCACCATTTCTTGGTCGCGATTAACAGGTAAAAAAGGATCATCAACCCCGCAACCTCAGGATAGTATCCCTGAGAAAAGGAAGATTCCAGATAGTAGCCAAGGGTTGGCAGCCCGACAAACCCCAGAATTGCGCTGCTGCGAATCCCGCATTCAAGACGATAGGAGGTGTAGCTGACCAGATGCGGCCAGGCCAGCGGCAACCGGGTGTAGATCATAGCGCTGAAAAAGCCACTCCCGGCGGGCAGTGCATCTTCCGGATGCTTCGGAACCCGTCCCAGAATCTCAGCATACATGCGGGCAAATATACCTGAGTACGGAACCGCAATGGCCAGCAGTCCGGTTAACGGATGAAGGCCAAAAAACTGCAAAAAAATCAACGCCCAGAACAGCTCATGGATCGAGCGCGTCAGGGCACAGATTGCGCGGATAAGGGCATGGTGAAAAGCCAGAGCCAGCAGAAAGCCACAGACAACGGCCAGCGCCACTCCGGCGAAAGCAAAAGCCAGTGTTGCCAACAGCGCTTCGATTATCAGGCCGGAATCCATCAACTGTGGAGAGACAACCCCCTGTAACAGTCGTCCCAGTTCACTCCAGGGGTCCAGACTGGAGACCTCCAGATCAGCAAATGGCAGACAGATCAGTGCAACCAGGAGAAACCACATACCCGTCCGAACGCCACCGGGCCAGCGATAGCGTGGCAGGGAGAGTATTTTAGTAGAACTCATTCAGGGTACTTACTGTCAGCCGGTCGGCCCGTTCATCAAGGACAAGTTCACCATCCTGAATGGCGATAATCCGCTGACCATAGCGCAACGCCCGGTCAACATCATGCAGAGTAATCACGGCGGTGATAAAATTTTGTCCCAGCAGCGACATCACCCGATCTGCTTCAGGGCCGTCTAAGGCCGACACCGGTTCATCAGCCAGCAACACAGAGGCTTGCTGGTAAAGCGCCCGGGCAACCGCAACACGTTGCTGCTGACCGCCGGACAGATCGTCCACCGCAGCGAAACACTTATCGCTTAACCCTAACCGTTCAAGCAAGGGCAATATTTCAGCCACCCGGGCTGGAGAGGGCCATGCCAGGTTGCGTATATTGTGAAACACCGTATGGCGGGACAGGCACCCCATATAGACATTATGAAATACGCTCAGACTCCCGACCAACCCTAATCCCTGGGGGATCAGGGCGCACTCGTTGCGATTTTCGCTATAGATATGATTCAGCAGGGTCGACTTACCACAACCACTTTTACCCAGCAGAATAAGGTGCTCGCCAGTCCGGATATCAAGACTGACAGGCCCCAGAACCCGCTGACCACCGTAGCCCAGTGAATCACTCTGTATCGCAAGAGCAGTCATTAATCCAGCAAGCCCACCTGCTTCGCAACCTTACGCACAGGCTCAAAGTCTTCATTCGATGCTGGAATAAAACCAGAACGCGGGAAGCTATTCAGCAGTTCAGGATCCTTCATTCCCAGCAATACTTTTTCAACCCGGGCAGTAAAGCCTTCACCATAAACGGCATCGAGGTCCCCGCGAACGGTCCACTGATAGTCAGGATAGGTTGGTGTTTCCCAGATCACCTGTACTTTGGAAGTATCCACTTTCCCCTCTGCCACAGCTGTTTCCCAGACTTTATAGTTCAGCGCCCCCACCTGATAAGCTCCGGACTCAACCAGCGCAATCGTACGGGAATGGTTACCACTGAAACCGACCCGGCTAAACAGCTCGTCAGGGCTAATGCCAAACTGCTCCCGCAGATTATATTCAGGCATCAGGCGTCCGGAAGTAGAACCTTTTGAACCAAAGGTAAAAGTCAGCCCCCGCAGAGACTCCGGCAGATGATCAGACGGGCTGAGACCAGAACGGGTATTGGCAATAAAGTACGATTTGAATTCAGGATCTTCGACTCCCTGAGCCACAGCGCGGGCTCCCGGCACCAGTTCCCGGGCTTGTACACCGGACAGACCACCAAACCAGGCAAGTTGCACCTGATTGTTTCGGAACGCAGTGATTGACGCGGCATAGGACTTAACCGGAATAAACCGCACCTCAGTGTTCAGTTCCTGTTGCAGATAAGCGGCTACTTTCTGGAATCGCTGCTTAAGCTGGGTTTCATCCTGATCAGGAATCGCTGTAAAAACGAACACCGGGGCGGCATTAACGGCCCCCGCCAACAACATTAAAAACAATCCGCGGAGCAACATTTTAAGCATTTTCATTCCTGAATGATCGGTAAAATTTAGGCGGTCATTTTCGCACAATCCCCCATAAGAATGCAGCTTGTTTAAGCTGTGCAGTTCAAAAAGTCAGCTGCGAATACAAACAGCTGTTTAATAAACGTTGTATTCATAACTGCAAAAGCGATAACTGACGGTCTATGCTGACAATGACGTCCCCAAAATGCGACAAAGAATCGCAATGGATATCTGTTTATTGATTAAAATTAAACTGAGTCAGGTTGCCGCCTATCGTCGTTTATATCGGGGTCAGTCACAGTGATGATTACTGCCTAAGCAGGACATAGAATATGCTGTATCACGCTTTTAAGCTGTTATTTATTCTGCTGTGCACTGCGCTGGCAACACTCAGTTATAGCGCGCAAAACAGTGGCACGAAGTACACCAGCACAGAGGATCTGACACCGGTCAGTTTGCAGCTCATCTGGAAGCATCAGTTTCAGTTTGCCGGGTATTATGTGGCGAAACAGAAAGGATTTTACCGCCAGGCGGGGATCGATCTTTCAATTCATGAGTATGAAAACAATGAAGATCCGGTCGCTACTGTGCTGACAGGTGAACGGGATTTTGCCTTAGGTCGTTCAACTATTCTGGCGCAGCGCATTAACGGAGCAAGAATTGTTGCACTGCTGGCAACCTTTCAAAACTCCCCTCTTATGTTATTAACAACCGAAAAGTCTGGAATTTCAAAGCCTGCCGACCTTCTGGGTAAACGGATCATGATGACCCCGGATGCAGAGAAACAGGTTGAGCTGCTGGCGATGCTGCGTCAGTCAGGCATCACGGAATCGGATTTCGAGCGTCAGAGTCATAGCTTTAATATCAACGACCTGATCGAAGGTAAAACCGATGCGATGGCATCCTACCTATCTAATGAGCCCTTCCAGCTCGAGGAGAAGGGTATCGGATACACCATGATGCAGCCGGAAAATTACGGTTTCAGTATGTACTCTGATCTGCTGTTCACATCAGAAGCACTGCTGCTGGAAAAGCCTGAACTGGTTGCAGCTTTTCGCCAGGCAACCATTAAGGGCTGGCGCTACGCCTTCAGCCATATTGAGGAAACCGCAGACCTTATCATCGCCGAGTACAACAGTCAGAATCGCTCAAAAGCAGCTCTGATATTTGAAGGCGAACAGTTAGCAAAACAGGCTTTTGATAAGGAAGGCCGGTTCGGATCCATCCAACCGGAAAAACTGAGAGTCATCTCCCAACTGTATCTGCTGTTTAATTTAATCCCGTCTGATTACACAATCGAAGGCTTTATCTACCACCCAAAAGATCAGGCCCGGCTATCCTTTAACCAGAGAGAGAAGCAGTTTCTGGCAAACAAGCAGATTTTCAAAGTCTGTGGTGATCCCCTCTGGGAGCCCTACAGCCAGTTAAAATTCAACCATTACGAAGGGGTCATTCCTGACTATCTACAGTTGATCAGCCGGCGAACCGGACTCCGGTTTGAAACCATTACCTCCCAGGTATGGAGCCAATCCATCGCCTCGATGAAAGCGGCAAAGTGCGACATCATCGCTGGCGCAATGCAGACTCCGAACCGGGCGAAGTTTATGCAGTTCTCCCGTCCTTATCTGAGCATGCCTGCCGTGCTGGCCGTCAGGTCAGACACGCCAGCCAATATGCCGCTGCAAGAGATATTCAGGCAACCACTGGCTATCATCGAAGGATCAGCCTTTATTGAGATTATTCGCGGGCGGGTTCCGGACGCCAATATAATGCCGGTTGCATCCGTCAGCGATGGTCTTAAACGGGTTCAGACCGGTGAAGTTTTCGCCTTACTGAACGCCCCTGACGGCATCAGCTCTGCTATCAGCCAGCTCCACCTGTCCGGGATTAAAGTGATAGATCAGGTCCGGGACACCTGGGATATCAGTGTCGCAGTTAACCGCACCTATCAGGACACCCCCCTGCTCGATATCATCAACAAAGCTATAAGTTCGATTACCCCGGAGGAGCGTGACGAGATTCGCAATCGCTGGATCAGGATAACCTTTGAACACGAGACTGATTACTCTCTGGCATGGCAGATGACAGCCATCATCGGCGCCCTGCTCCTGTTTCTTATATACCGCTACAGGGTGATTCATATTCACAACCAACAACTCACAGAGATGGCCAGACATGACCCGTTAACCAGCCTCTATAACCGAAGGACACTGACAGAATCACTCTTGGAGAGCTGCGATATAGCCAGACGATATAAGCGCCCATTTTCTGTGATTTTTTTTGATCTGGATGATTTCAAAGTAATTAATGACCATTTTGGACACAATGAAGGAGACCGGGTGCTTAAAGAGGTCGCTGATATTTTACACAGCAATTGTCGCTTGAGTGATCATTATGGCCGCTGGGGAGGAGAAGAATTTCTTATCGTGCTGCCCGAATCAAACCTCAAAGAGGCTCTGGCAAGCGCCGAAAAGTTACGCAGGGCGATACAAAAACATGATTTCAAACTCGCTCCGGAAACACTAATCAGCGGTAGCTTTGGTGTCGCAGAGTATGAACCGGATGAATCGATTAACAGCATCGTTGCCCGATCCGACAAGGCTCTATACCGGGCTAAGTCTTCGGGCAAAAACCGAGTATGCAACGATCCCGGTGACAAAAAGAAAACCTCAGCAGAACGGCATCAGAACAACTAATTACGCTTATCACAATAGCCTTCAAACAGGCTAAACGGTAAACTCACTCCCTGCTAAAGCAAAGGAGTCTGTCATGTCTTTCGAAAGCGCCATCACCTTTTTTATCGCCATATTTATCTTTGGCATAACGCCCGGTCCCGGTGTGTTTGCCATTCTTGCCAAAGCGATGGTAGAAGGCTCCCGACGCTGTTTTATGCTGGCACTGGGGATGACCTGCAGCGACATTATCTACCTGACGCTTGCCTGTCTCGGCCTGGCCACCATTGCCGAACACTGGAGCGGGCTTTTCACGCTAATCAAATGGATAGGGGCTGCATACCTGCTCTGGCTGGGCTTTAAAATTTTTACCAGCAAACCCACGCTAAAAGCCCCAACCACACCGATCGGCAGGCGGTCATCTCTGGAGTTTATACAGGGCGCTCTCATCTCCGCTTCCAATCCGAAAGTGATTCTGTTTTATATCGCCTTTCTACCCACATTTATGGACCTGTCTTCACTCGACAGTAAGGATATTATCCTGGCGGCAGGCCTGACACTGACTGCCCTGATGCTGGGGCTGATGTTAATTGCTTACTGCGCCCACTGGGCGAGTAAGCGATTACAATCACCAACCGCGATGCAACGGCTGAATCAGTGTGCCGGAGGAATCATGATGAGTGCTGGCGTTTATCTGGTCTCACGCAATTAATTCCTTATAATCATCTGCCCACTATTCAGTTTACAGGATTACGATGGAAACCCTTGCCGTCCCTCAGGGCAATTTTGAACTGTCCCGCTTTCCTGCCCGACAACAGGAAACCCTGCGTGCCTGGGATGCAGCTGACGAATATCTGCTGAACTACCTGCAGGATGAACAGTTGCTGCACACCAACAGCCGCATCCTGATTCTGAACGATAGCTTCGGCACACTGGCCTGCGCGCTCTCCGGTTATCACACGGTTTCTGTCAGCGACTCATTTATTGCCCAGCAAGGGATGCGGCTTAACTTCAGTCAGAATCATCTTGATCCCGACGCGATAGAATTCAGGCACTCTCTGATGGATTATGGCCAAGGTGAACCTTACGATCTGGTGCTATTAAAAGTCACCAAAAGTCTGGGACAACTGGAAGATCAGTTGCATCGCATCCGCTCTTGTCTGAGCCAGAATAGTCAGATTATCGGCGCGGGAATGGTTAAGGGGATTCACACGTCAACCCTGGAGTTATTTGAAACGATTATAGGTCAGACTCAAACATCACTGGCCAGAAAAAAAGCCCGACTGATCTTCTCCCGGTTCAACCCAACACTGAATCCACCTGAAAACAGCTACCCAAAGTCATATATACTGGAAAACACTGAGTATCAGATCCTCAACCATGCCAACGTATTCTCCCGCGAAAAACTGGATATCGGTACCCGTTTTTTGATCGAACACCTGCCCGCTGATAACCGTTTTCAGCAGATAGTCGACCTTGGCTGCGGCAATGGTATTGTTGGTCTGATGGCTTCAGCAGCCAATCCAGAGGCAACCATCCACTTTGTGGATGAATCCTACATGGCTGTAGCTTCTGCTGAAAACAACTTTCACAGAGCCTTTCCTGAACGCAGCGCCACATTTAAGGTTACTGACTGTTTAAATGGCATTACACAGGACAGCTGTGACCTGATACTCAACAATCCCCCTTTTCACCAGCAGAACGCCATTGGTGATTTTATCGCCTGGCAGATGTTCAGCGAATCTAAGGCGGTGCTTAAAAAAGGCGGCGAGCTCTGGGTTATCGGCAACCGCCATCTTAACTACCACGCTAAATTGAAAAGACTTTTCGGCAACTGTTCAACCGTCGCCAGCAATAACAAATTTGTCATTCTGAAAACAGTCAAAAGGTAAACGCCCTGCCAGCAACACAGCGGGGCCGGGAAGAATTAATAGTCCTTTTATGCGGCGATATCTGCATCACTGTGCAGCAAAGGCAGAGATCAATACCCCCACTTTAAAACAGGCGTTTACTTTTTCTTGAAACATTAACCTGCATCTGAATCGACCAGTATGGTGATATCAGGTATATTCATAAGCCTTATTTTCCCTGACTTTTTCTGGCCATTTGTTTATCAGGAACAGATAAACATGACGTAGGTTCTGAGTATGCAATGGATAATCGAACATAATGGTTTTATTATCGAAGCAATATTGATGGGTGTTATTGTTATTTGGGTTGGTACACGGATCTGATCAAACCTAATTGCAGGTTAAAACCACAACCATGTCATTTATAAATATTCGCCGGACAATAAGCAGCCTGTCTGTGGCTTTCATTTTGTGTCCTCTTTCCGCATTCTGTGTAGCGCAAGACGCGCTATCTGAGCTTGATTATCTGACCGAACTTCCGGTCACATTTTCAGCAACCCGACTGCCACAAAAGCTCAGCGAAGCGCCTGCGTCTATCACTATCATTGACCGCCGAATGATTGAGGCATCCAGTGCCACAACCATCCCCGAGCTTTTCCGGCTGGTGCCGGGCATGCAATCCTATCATATAGCCACCAACGCATCGGCGGTGGCCTATCATGGTATGAGTGATAAGTTTCCCCCCAGAATGGAGGTTATGATAGATGGCCGGTCAGTCTATATTCCCCTTTTCTCTACTGTCATTTGGGAAAGCCTGCCAATCAGTATTGATGATATAGAACGGATCGAAGTGGTTCGGGGCACTAACACCGTTACCCAGGGTTCGAATGCCTTTCTGGGAGCTATTAATATTATTACCCACTCCGCTTTTTCACCCCGCGAAAACATTGTCAAATATCAGCAGGGAGAGTTTGATAATAAAACCTTTTACAGCCGATACAGCGCATTCCATGAGTTGGGCTACTACAGTCTTTCTGCAGGTATCACCGGTAACGAAGGCAACCGGTTTAGCAGTGGCAATTCAGACCCCTATTTTAACCGGCATTTTACCTTCAACACCTCGATATCTCCCACATTACTCGATACTTTCACGGTCAATCTGGGCGCTAATTCCGGCTACTCTTCTGTCGGTGATATCAAATCGACTAATGATCCGAATCTCCCAGATCCAAAGCGGCGAGAATTTGAAACCAATTATCAATATCTCAACTGGACTCGACAGTTAGGCTCTGAAAAGGAGTTACAAGTTTCCTATTCCCATAGTGAAAATATTTTTGATGCCCGTTTATTGAGAGCAGAAGAAACTGGATTAAGTTCTGATGCGCAGGCATTTTTGGATATCAATGCGCCCTTCAAAATTACTGCTGAAACTGGAAATATCGAACAGCACGACATAGAAGTTTCATATCGACAAAAGCTTAATTCACAAGCACAGTTTGTCAGCGGTCTGAATTATCGCTCGGGCAGTGCTATAAACCGCCAGATACTCGATACGACTGAATGGATAAACGAAGAAAGTGTCCGTACTTTTATAAACCTTCAATATAGCAAAGAAAACTGGATCTATAACCTGGGTCTTTCCGCTGAGAAAAGTAAACATGCAGGCAAAAGAGTCTCGCCCAGACTAGCCGCAAACTATCAACTTTCAGACTCAAGCTTTATCCGCAGCTCTTTAAGCCGGGCATTCCGCATGCCCTCCCTTCTTGAATCCAATTATCAAACAACAATCTATGCCCCAGAGGGATACCCCCTTCCAGTCTATGATTACAGTTTCACTAAAAATGAAGACCTTAGACCGGAACAAGTAGATACTTTTGATATTGGAACACATTCTAAATGGCAGCAATACAATAGCGAACTGGATCTGCGTTTGTTTTATGAAGATATCTCTGGTGGTATTAGCGAATCAGAAATATCCTCACCTCCTGAGCTAATTGCTCTATTAAAAGGGAATCCCCCCAGGACCCACATCATTTCAAACAGCGCTCAATGGCATAACAAAGGCATTGAAATGCAATATAAGTACCAGTCACAAAGCATTTACAAGCCTCTTATAATTCTAAATTATGGTTATATACAAAGCAGCGGTCGGCGTATTCTCAGTGAAGTAACAAACGAGATCGATCCCCTGAAAACCCGGAATCCTACCCATACCGCTTCGGCACTGGCAAGCGTCACCCTTCCTAATAACCTGATGCTTAGCATTAACCACTATTTCCTAAGTTCAGTGCAATGGATTGAAGCCCAACGAAATGTCGAGAAAGATCCTCCCAATTCACCTTACCACCGGACTGATCTGAAAATTTCCAAGGGATTCAGACTCTCACCTCAGAATGAGCTGAGTATTGCGCTGATTGTTCAGAACTTACTGGATAAACCCTATTCTGAGTTTTATGCTGAAAATATGTTTGAACAACGAACCTACTTACAAGCCCAGCTAAGTTTCTGACTTTCTGCCAAAACGGATTATGCTGAAAACTACACAGGAAGTAGTCACAAGAACCACTTATAACTGTCAGATCTTCTGTTTACTGATAGCTTTTTTGCTTGCCTGCGACAATGTTAAAGCCGCTGATTCGCTACTGCTGCTCAGCAGCGAAAATCCTGCCTACGAAAGTGTTGCGTCTAAAATCATCAGTCAGGGTCCGACCATCAGCATGGATACCTCCTATACCGACCACATGACTGATAATGCCAAAAACCATCTCGAATCATATCGTTTGCTCATTACTGTCGGCAGTCTGGCCACTGAATTTGCGATGAAATTCGCTCAGCAAAACAGCACGATCATTAGCACCTTTATACCCAGCCAGCGCTTCCAACAGTTATCAGAGAAATACTCCCGTGAACTCAAACAAAGAGAGATCAGCACAACAGCCATCTTTCTCGATCAACCGCTACAACGCCAGCTTAAGCTGGCAACAGAGATAAGACCACAACTGAAAAGGCTGGGGTTCACACTGGGACCTGACTCGAAGTATATATTGCCTGAACTGAAAGAGGCCGCAGCAGCAATGAACCTTAGCCTCAATTATCAGATGCTGACCCTTGAAGACAACCCTATACAGCGTATTCAGCCAATAATGGAGAGTTCGGACCTGTTTCTCGTTATTCCGGACCAAAGTACATTAAATAAAACCACGGCGAAATGGCTTTTATATATGTCTCTGCGAAACCGGGTCCCATTGCTCGCCTTCTCACAGAACTATGTTAAAGCCGGAGCGGTTGCTGCATGTATCTCCACCCCGGAAGATATAGGTCGTTATACCGCTGAACAGCTGCACTTGATTGCCAGAGGCTCTTTACCGCCCCCCTCTTTTAGCCCCTATTTTAAAGTGGTTACTAATCCGCGGATTGCAAGACAATTAAACCTGTCAATAAAAACCGCTGAACAACTCCAGCAACTAATTGTGGAGGCAGAAACCCAGTGATTAAGAACAGGAAAAACCGTTATGGGATTCGTCAACAAGTATTACTGATTGCTCTGATCCCGCTGGTCGTAATGACCCTGATCTTAGCCGGGTACTTTGTCTCAACCCGGATAGCCGACAATAAATCAGCTCTGATTGAAAGGGGTGAGACTATGTCCCGGCTGCTTGCTCAGGCTTCAGAATTTGGGCTGATCTCAGAAATGACTCATCAGCTATCGGCGCTCAGTCAGGGGCCTATACAGGAAGCCGATGTAGCCGATGTGATCTTTATCAACCGGGACAAAAGAGTTCTATATCGCTCCAGCCATTTCAAACTAACACCCGACCTGAAGCCACAGCCAAGCCGTCAGACGGACGATGCTGTCTGGCTGTTCACCACGCCGGTCACCACTCAGGGAATTATCGTTGGTGATTCCCCCGAGACGGGCTCTGCTCAGGTGGAGCGGCAGCTGCTGGGCTGGATTGTGGTCGCAATGTCGACCGCACCGATGCATAACCGTGAAAACCAGATCATTACCAATAGCCTGTTGATTTTGCTGGGAGGACTGATTGGCACATTTATTATCGCTGCACGATTCGCTGAAACGCTGACAAAGCCGATAATCAGCCTGACCGGCGTTGTCAAAAGACTTGAAGAGGGACACCTCGATGCCAGGGTTGAGATTCAGTCCTATGCTGAGCTTGGCTCTCTGGAAAAAGGGGTAAACCTTCTAGCTGAACAGGTTCAGAGTTCCAATCAGATTCTTGAGAGTCAGGTGGAAAAAGCGACTGAACGGTTACGAAAAACCCTGTATCACCTGAAAAACCAGAATATTGCCCTCCAGAAAGCACGCCAGCGAGCAGATCAGGCCAATATGGCTAAGGATCAGTTCCTTGCACGTATGAGTCATGAGCTCAGGACACCTCTGACATCGATACTAGGTTTTACCAATATGCTCAGACAAACAGATCTGAGCTTTGAGCAGCAGGAACATTGTCGGATTATCAACCAGACTTCGACCATGCTGTTATCACTCATCGATGACATACTGGATTTTGCCAAACTACAATCCGATGCAATAAAACTTGAACGAATACAGTTCAATCCTGAACAGGTGATTTTCGAAGCACTTGAGATGCAGTCCCAAAGCGCTGCCGCGAAAGGACTGGAGTTAGCCTACCAGGTCGATGAAACCGCCTATACTGATGTGTTAGGAGACCCAACCAGACTGCGTCAGATCGCAACCAACCTTATCAGCAATGCAATAAAATTCACTGACAAAGGCCAGATTCTGGTCACACTTAAAACCCTGAATGAGAGCCATGACCAAAAACAGCTGCAACTTTGCGTCAAAGATACCGGTATCGGAATTTCTGAAGAGCAACAGACACTCCTCTTCAATGCTTTTGCCCAAGCCGATTCATCAATAACACGCCGGTTTGGTGGTAGTGGCCTGGGACTTGTAATTGTACAAAAGCTGGTACAACTGATGCGGGGTAGCATTGAACTCTCCAGCACGCTACAGGCAGGTACCCAAATCTGCTGTAGCATCACGGTCAAAACTGACCATAAGCTGCTGCAGACTTCCGGGGTTACGCCACAAAAAGTCGAGCTTATTATCTTCGACAGACACACTGAGAGCCTCGAGTCTCTCAGCAATATGGCTCGCCCACTGGTATCACAGTTGTCTGCCTGTGCAACGATCCAGGATCTGGAAAAAACGCTGTCAGGTGTACAGGGACACTCAGCAGGGCTGATCTTCGGGCTGAGTGCAAATAGCGATATAGCGAATCAGCAAAAGCTAAAAATAAGCAAAATCTTCGCCTCATTTAAAGGCTATATCCTGCTGCTGACACCTGCCCTTGCCGGTAACACTGACGAATTTTCACACCTGACCGATAACCCTCAACTGACAATTAACAGTAAGCCATTACACCGGGAGACACTTAAAAAATGGCTGTGCCAGACCCCGGTAAATAACCCGCAACTGAAAACCGAACACAGTACAAGTCGACCGCTGACTGATAGAGTTATTCTGATTGCAGAAGATAATGACTTTAACCGATTACTATTGAGAAAGATTATTGAGTCTGCCGGGGGAACCGTTTTTGAAGCAAGGGACGGTGAGCAGGCCATCAAGCGAATTAATGAAATAAAGCCTGATATAGTCATAATGGATGTACATATGCCGAGAATGGACGGGATCAGAGCAACCCGTGCAGCGCGTGAACACTTTCCTGACCTTCCTATTATTGCACTGACCGCTGATGTAATTTCCAGCGAGGAGCATGCTCTACGCCAGGCAGGGGTTACCCGGATTGAATATAAACCCATCAATGACACACGGCTGATCAAACTGCTGGGAATGCTTTGCGGAAAAGAGAATCCAAAGTATAACGAAGTGACACCACAGCCAGACACACCGGTGACAAATACAAATCTGAGTAAATACAAGATAAGTAAAGAGGATCTGCACCAAGAGCTGACAACGCAGATAGAGGGGTTACAGCAGGCGTTTAAGCAGAGCAATCTAAAGAGTATACGAGACCACAGCCATCAGTTGATCGGTCTGGCCGGGCTATTCGAGCTACCGGAACTGGAAAACTGCAGCATAGAGCTGAATGATGCGGCGAAAAACGGTAATAACAGAAAAGTATGGCAGATCCTTTCCCGTCTGCAGCGCCTCATAGCGCACCAGCAATACCTTGATTAAAAATCGACTGTCAAAGGAGCATTGCGGATAAACTCCTCCAGTTCCGTTGCCATCTGTTTGATGTAGTTACGCCCTTGAAGGTCGTAGAGATAGCCATTCAAACCAGGTCTTGCGGTAACACTATCCACTTCTCCCTGATCAAACTGGTAACAACGCCGACGGAAACCTTCCAGCTCAGTATCGTGTGAGATTGGCGTATGTATGAACAGGCTCCATGCCTGCTCTGTCGTTGAACGATCGTCTATTCCCTGCATTAATGACAACACATATTCCCGGTCAGGTCGATAGGTCGGCGCTCGCCCAAATAACAACCCCACAACCAGCAACATAAGTACAAAAAGGCTAACCAGAAAAACAACGACAAACTCCATCTACACCTCAATGATAGCGATTGAAATCCTGAACCAGTAAACACTTTGCAGCGCTGGTAACCTGATCACTATAGTCAGTCTCAAATCTATCCATCTGTGCTATATATTCAAGCTTCTCAGGCCCTCTGAGCTTTTTCCAGGCCTCCATACGTGGAATATGCTTACTCTGTTCATAGACCTCATTAAAGACGTTATAAGCTTCTGACTGAGCCAGTTGCGGGTCTAAATTATCCAACAACACTTTACACCTGATGCTAGCCTCAGTGAGTGGTATCTCCCCACTTAGTATAGCCCTACCAATCACCTGCAGACTCTCAATAATATGCAGACGATGCTGTCTGACTTCTGCTGCTATTTTCTGCAGTTTGAGCTCAGCGTTAATCCGCTTCTGTTTCTGCAGCCGAACCAGACGCAGGATATAAATCCCAAGACCTGTCACGATAAGCAGATTTGCCACAATCAAGATATACAGCGTTGTTTCAGACATAAAGTACCTTCGATAAAGAGCAGAGGCTAGATCACGGTTGCGTCACCCTAGCAGTGGTAAAACGTGGTGACGCCACTTGCCAGATAAAAACATTAATTTTACAACGATTATAACATGCGACAACGAAGCCTTTAAAACAGCCTCACCGCCGAGGGTGCCGTAAATGGGTAGGAGCTGCATCCTGCAGCGAAGGCGCTTTTCTAGCTGTAGATTTCAGATACGTTGTTCACAAGTAACCGGCTTATAGGTGGTTGCTTGTTTAAACTACCATGTGGTCTGACAAGGTTATACCACTTCAGATAACAGGATAGTTTCGCATTTCGCTGAGCAGAATTGTTATACAGTTTACCGTAAGACCACTCCCGAATCAGCGTCTGTATAAAACGTTCCGCTTTACCGTTTGTCTGAGGGCGATAGGGGCGCGTATTCATGGGGCGTGCACCGATCGTTTTGACGGCATTTCTAAAGGCTCTGCTGGTGTAGCACTTACCATTATCCGTCAGCACCCGTTTTACCTTCACGTCCATTGCTTTCAGTATTTTGAGGGTGTTTTCAAAGAACCTGACAGCATCCTTAGCAGATTGCCTTGGGTGAACTTCTGCATGGCTCCATCGAGTATAATCATCGATACAGATATGCACGTATTCCCAGCCAGCACCTTTGGTCATCACTTTACGGACGCCTGTCTTGCGGTGGCCTGGCTGACTGAAACGTGCGACACGCTTGATATCGAAGTGAATTAGCCCTCCTGGCTCATCGTATTCATAACGACGGACTGGCTCTGTCTTTTTCAGCAGGTGACCACACATGCGATGGGCAACAACACAGACAGTCGACAGCGGCATCTTGAGTGTGGCAGCAATATCTGTTTGTGACCAGCCACCCAGGGCCAGCGCTTTTATCGCTTGCTCTTGCCAATAAAGCGTTCGCGATGCGATGCGTTTAGGTCGACTTTTGCGATCTCGAAGTCCATTGAGACCTTCTTGATGATAGCGCCTGATCCAGCGATAGATTAGGCTTTTAGATACCTCGAAAAAGCCAGCCAGTTCGGAGACAGACACATCTTCTTCAAGATGTTTTTTGACAATTAAAACTCGACTATGGAGGCTAGATTTTGCATTCTTGTGCATGGTTGTTCACTCCTCTGTTTAAAGGGCTATTGATTTCGCAACCAACAGCTTCCAATACAACCGAGTTGTGAACAACCTCTCTGAATTTCACATCTAGCCACTAGCAGGCGCGTAGCGCCGTTCCAGCAAGCGACGCAGTCGCGTCTAGCCACGTCTTTGTTAACGCGCCTTAAACGAAAAAAGCCCCGATCATTCGCATGATCGGGGCTGTTTCGTAATTAGGTGCTTGGCGATGACCTACTCTCGCATGGAGAAGCTCCACACTACCATCGGCGCTAAGACGTTTCACTTCCGAGTTCGGTAAGGGATCGGGTGGTTCCATCTCGCTATTGTCGCCAAGCAAAACTGGTTGCTCTAACGATTTGAACTAAAGCGTTTGCTTATCTGTTCAAAGCGTCATTCGAATCCTGTAATCGGAGAGTTATGTACAAACTCTAATCCGTGGCTGTTTTATTCAGCCGCAATGTATCTTAATCTATCAGCTAACCCAAACGCTTTTGGCGTTATATGGTCAAGCCTCACGAGCAATTAGTACTGGTTAGCTCAACGCCTCACAACGCTTACACACCCAGCCTATCAACGTCCTGGTCTTGAACGGCTCTTCAGGGGGCTCAAGGCCCCAGTGAGATCTCATCTTGAAGGGGGCTTCCCGCTTAGATGCTTTCAGCGGTTATCCTGTCCGAACATAGCTACCGGGCAATGCCATTGGCATGACAACCCGAACACCAGAGGTTCGTTCACTCCGGTCCTCTCGTACTAGGAGCAACTCTTCTCAAATCTCAAACGTCCACGGCAGATAGGGACCGAACTGTCTCACGACGTTCTAAACCCAGCTCGCGTACCACTTTAAATGGCGAACAGCCATACCCTTGGGACCGGCTTCAGCCCCAGGATGTGATGAGCCGACATCGAGGTGCCAAACACCGCCGTCGATGTGAACTCTTGGGCGGTATCAGCCTGTTATCCCCGGAGTACCTTTTATCCGTTGAGCGATGGCCCTTCCATACAGAACCACCGGATCACTAAGACCTACTTTCGTACCTGCTCGACGTGTCTGTCTCGCAGTCAAGCGCGCTTATGCCTTTATACTCGATGCATGATTTCCGACCATGCTGAGCGCACCTTCGTACTCCTCCGTTACTCTTTGGGAGGAGACCGCCCCAGTCAAACTACCCACCACACAATGTCCTCGATCCCGATAAGGGACCTGAGTTAGAACCTCAATAGTACCAGGCTGGTATTTCAAGATTGGCTCCATCTGAACTGGCGTCCAGATTTCAAAGCCTCCCAGCTATCCTACACAAGTAATATCAAAGTCCACTGCGAAGCTATAGTAAAGGTTCACGGGGTCTTTCCGTCTAGCCGCGGATATACGGCATCTTAACCGCAATTTCAATTTCACTGAGTCTCGGGTGGAGACAGTGTGGCCATCGTTACGCCATTCGTGCAGGTCGGAACTTACCCGACAAGGAATTTCGCTACCTTAGGACCGTTATAGTTACGGCCGCCGTTTACTTGGGCTTCGATCAAGAGCTTCGCCGAAGCTAACCCCATCAATTAACCTTCAAGCACCGGGCAGGCGTCACACCCTATACGTCCACTTTCGTGTTTGCAGAGTGCTGTGTTTTTAATAAACAGTCGCAGCCACCTAGTATCTTCGACCAGCGCCAGCTTAGGGAGCAAGTCCCATCACCAGCACCGGCGTACCTTCTCCCGAAGTTACGGTACCATTTTGCCTAGTTCCTTCACCCGAGTTCTCTCAAGCGCCTTGGTATTCTCTACCTGACCACCTGTGTCGGTTTGGGGTACGATTTCTTGTTATCTGAAGCTTAGAAGTTTTTCCTGGAAGCATAGCATCAACCACTTCACCCAAAAGAGGGCTCGTCATCAATTCTCAGTCTAGAAGGACCCGGATTTTCCTAAGTCCTAAACCTACAACCTTAAACACGGACAACCAACGCCGTGCTGGCCTAGCTTTCTCCGTCACTCCATCGCAATAACAAGAAGTACAGGAATATTAACCTGTTTCCCATCGACTACGCTCTTCAGCCTCGCCTTAGGGGTCGACTCACCCTACCCTGATTAGCATTGGATAGGAACCCTTGGTCTTCCGGCGGGGAAGTTTTTCACTCCCCTTATCGTTACTCATGTCAGCATTCGCACTTCTGATACCTCCAGGATGCCTTACAGCTTTCCCTTCAACGGCTTACAGAACGCTCCTCTACCACGCTGTAAACAGCGTCCGTAGCTTCGGTGTATGGTTTGAGCCCCGTTATATCTTCCGCGCAGGCCGACTCGACTAGTGAGCTATTACGCTTTCTTTAAAGGGTGGCTGCTTCTAAGCCAACCTCCTAGCTGTCTAAGCCTTCCCACATCGTTTCCCACTTAACCATAACTTTGGGACCTTAGCTGACGGTCTGGGTTGTTTCCCTTTTCACGACGGACGTTAGCACCCGCCGTGTGTCTCCCGTGATTGCACTCATTGGTATTCGGAGTTTGCATCGGGTTGGTAAGTCGGGATGACCCCCTAGCCGAAACAGTGCTCTACCCCCAATGGTGAGACACGAGGCGCTACCTAAATAGCTTTCGAGGAGAACCAGCTATCTCCGAGCTTGATTAGCCTTTCACTCCGATCCACAGGTCATCCGCTAACTTTTCAACGGTAGTCGGTTCGGTCCTCCAGTTGATGTTACTCAACCTTCAACCTGCCCATGGATAGATCGCTCGGTTTCGGGTCTAATCCTAGCAACTGCACGCCCTATTAAGACTCGGTTTCCCTACGGCTCCCCTATACGGTTAACCTTGCTACTAAAATTAAGTCGCTGACCCATTATACAAAAGGTACGCAGTCACGGTCTCAAGGACCGCTCCCACTGCTTGTACGTACACGGTTTCAGGTTCTATTTCACTCCCCTCACAGGGGTTCTTTTCGCCTTTCCCTCACGGTACTGGTTCACTATCGGTCAGTCAGGAGTATTTAGCCTTGGAGGATGGTCCCCCCATATTCAGACAGGATATCACGTGTCCCGTCCTACTCGATTTCACTACTAAAACGCTTTCGCATACGGGGCTATCACCCACTATGGCCACACTTTCCAGAGTGTTTTGCTAACGTTAAAGTAGCTTAAGGGCTGGTCCCCGTTCGCTCGCCGCTACTAGGGGAATCTCGGTTGATTTCTTTTCCTCCGGGTACTTAGATGTTTCAGTTCCCCGGGTTCGCCTCTCAAAAGCTATGTATTCACTTAAGAGATACCCAGCTTATACTGGGTGGGTTTCCCCATTCGGAAATGTCCGGGTCAAAGTCTGTTTACCGACTCACCGAACCTTATCGCAGGTTACCACGTCCTTCATCGCCTCTGACTGCCAAGGCATCCACCGTGCACGCTTAGTCACTTGACCATATAACCCAAAAGGGTCTGTCAAAGTCACTGATAAAACTTCTTTGTCATCTTAAAGATGACGCTGAAATAACGATACATTTACGCCGGATTAGCGCTTGTACATTTTTCTCGTTTTGTTACAGGATTCAATTGTTAAAGAGCGTATAAAGCTAAAAGCTTTAAAAGATAAACATCAGCAGATGTTTATTTTTTAAGACTTTCAGACGAGCAATCAGATAATTTATCAGCCATATTTTGTGTCAATCAAGGCGCAAAATGGTGGAGCTATGCGGGATCGAACCGCAGACCTCCTGCGTGCAAAGCAGGCGCTCTCCCAGCTGAGCTATAGCCCCAGATGAGCGACTATCTTCAGTTCTAACTAACCACCACTCAAGCTTTTCGCCCGGGAAAGTGGTAGGCCTGAGTGGACTTGAACCACCGACCTCACCCTTATCAGGGGTGCGCTCTAACCAGCTGAGCTACAAGCCTTCAATCGGTCAGAACCAATATGCTCTCTTTATCAGTGATCAGATAATTCGTGTGAACGCTTGCTAAGAATCCGCTATCGTTTAAGGAGGTGATCCAGCCCCAGGTTCCCCTAGGGCTACCTTGTTACGACTTCACCCCAGTCATGAACCACACCGTGGTAACCGCCCTCCCGAAGGTTAAGCTAGCTACTTCTGGTGCAATCCACTCCCATGGTGTGACGGGCGGTGTGTACAAGGCCCGGGAACGTATTCACCGCGACATTCTGATTCGCGATTACTAGCGATTCCGACTTCATGGAGTCGAGTTGCAGACTCCAATCCGGACTACGACCGGTTTTCTGAGATTTGCTCACCCTCGCGGGGTTGCGGCCCTCTGTACCGGCCATTGTAGCACGTGTGTAGCCCTACTCGTAAGGGCCATGATGACTTGACGTCGTCCCCACCTTCCTCCGGTTTGTCACCGGCAGTCTCCTTAGAGTTCCCACCATTACGTGCTGGCAAATAAGGACAAGGGTTGCGCTCGTTACGGGACTTAACCCAACATTTCACAACACGAGCTGACGACAGCCATGCAGCACCTGTCACAGAGTTCCCGAAGGCACTAAGCTATCTCTAGCGAATTCTCTGGATTTCAAGAGTAGGTAAGGTTCTTCGCGTTGCGTCGAATTAAACCACATGCTCCACCGCTTGTGCGGGCCCCCGTCAATTCATTTGAGTTTTAACCTTGCGGCCGTACTCCCCAGGCGGTCTACTTAGTGCGTTAGCTGCGCCACTAAAGAATCAAGTTCCCCAACGGCTAGTAGACATCGTTTACGGCGTGGACTACCAGGGTATCTAATCCTGTTTGCTCCCCACGCTTTCGCACCTCAGCGTCAGTATCAGACCAGGTGGTCGCCTTCGCCACTGATGTTCCTTCCTATATCTACGCATTTCACCGCTACACAGGAAATTCCACCACCCTCTTCTGTACTCTAGTTTGCCAGTATCAGGTGCAGTTCCCAGGTTGAGCCCGGGGCTTTCACATCTGACTTAACAAACCGCCTACGCGCGCTTTACGCCCAGTAATTCCGATTAACGCTCGGACCCTCCGTATTACCGCGGCTGCTGGCACGGAGTTAGCCGGTCCTTCTTCTGCAGTTAACGTCACAGCTATAGCGTATTAAGCTACAACCTTTCCTCACTGCTGAAAGTGCTTTACAACCCTAAGGCCTTCTTCACACACGCGGCATGGCTGCATCAGGCTTTCGCCCATTGTGCAATATTCCCCACTGCTGCCTCCCGTAGGAGTCTGGGCCGTGTCTCAGTCCCAGTGTGGCTGATCATCCTCTCAGACCAGCTACGGATCGTCGCCTTGGTGAGCCATTACCTCACCAACAAGCTAATCCGACGCAGACTCATCTGATAGCGCAAGGCCCGAAGGTCCCCTGCTTTCCCCCGTAGGGCGTATGCGGTATTAATCCAAATTTCTCTGGGCTATCCCCCACTACCAGGCAGATTTCTACGCGTTACTCACCCGTCCGCCGCTCGTCAGCAAAGTAGCAAGCTACTCTCTGTTACCGCTCGACTTGCATGTGTTAAGCCTGCCGCCAGCGTTCAATCTGAGCCATGATCAAACTCTTCAGTTTAAATCAAGAATGCCGGAAAAAGGCATTCGGTAAATCTAGCTCAAAGCATTAAACAACTTGCATAAAAACATTTGCATGAATTCACTTATGTGTCGCTTACTTTGATAAAGCTTTTGTGCTTCATCTCAACAAGCGCCCACACGAATTATCTGATCTATCTGTTAAAGAGCGTTGCTATCAACTCTCAACCGTTGCCAGTGAGTCGTCTCAAGCGAGGTGCGTATTCTACTCAACACCCCGTTGAAGTCAACCATTTTGTTTGAGAATTTTAAGTAAATTTTCAAACCATTCTGATCGCCTTCCTGTTTTGCTATCCCGACTCGATTAACAGATTTAACTCTGTGTTATCAAGGCGTTAAACTCAACAGCCCGACTTGTTTCAGTGACCGTTTCCGGTGGCTGTCTCAAGCGAGGAGCGCATTCTACATTCTGGAGCTGAGGAGTCAACAGGGCGGCACGAAAAAGTTAAGAAATTGTGAAAAAAAATCGCACTTCGAAAAGACAAGTAGCTAGAACGCGGCTACGCCGCTGGCTAGACGTCGCTTCGCGACTTGCTAGTCGCTAGCAGAGCCTTCTTTATGGGTATTGTGAAAACCCACTTCGTAAGCGAGTCTGTAGAACAACAATCTCTTAAACCTTAAACATAAAAACCGCCTCGCGGCGGTTTTTATGTTTTGTTTTGCTTTTTCTAGCAGGAAACGCAGTTTCCGTTCTAGCCACTAGCAAGTTGCGAAGCAACGTCTAGCTCCTAAGAAAGAGGTTAACCGCCAACATAGCTGAGCGGGATTACAGTACTCCACATAATAACCGTCACAGCCAGAAGACCGACCAGGACACAAAGCCCAACAGTCAGAATAGATGACGCGAAGAAGAACGCTCTGTCTTCAGGGATCTGCATGATCTCAGGGACCCCGGTATACAACAGATAGACGGTATAAGCCAGCGCGACCATTCCCACGATCACATTCAACCAGAGAACCGGATATAAACCAACAATGCCAGCCATAAACATTGGCGTTGCTGTAAACGTCGCCAGCACCATGCAATCATCCAGGCTGGCCTTTCCACCATAGGTCCGTTCCATCCAGTGGATAACATAGGCGATAAAGCCAACGCCTATCCACATCGCAACATAGAACGCGATTGCAGCCATCATTGCACTTTGCATCGACAGTTTAACAAAGTCCCCTCCCGATATACTCCAGCCAATCTGGGTTGTTCCGATAAAAAGAGACAGGGCCGGAATGGCCGCCAAAATGCTTATCTGTGACAAGAAGCAGTGCATCATTGAGTAATGCTCTTTGCGTATATCTCGCCACTCATGTTTAGGGTCGTATATGACTCCCCACATATGCTGCAGAAACATAGGTCATTCCTCCCAAGGCTCGGATTCATTCCCGCCTTACTATTGTTTTTAAATTACCGTGCTCTCCTTAACGACCGGTTTTCATCTGTCTGTGACAGTTCTTAAGAATCAGTACACGTAATCCGCTGAAATCTTTCTTTTCATTTTTATCAGTGTAGACCTATTACGTAATGATCGACCAATAACACAACAAATAACCACATAATATATTTCACACTAAACCAGAACATCGACATCGGAGCGCTGGAATCATTAGCCAGATACACCCTTACAGCCCATTGGAAAAACCTCAGATTTAACAGCGTGACACCCATCAGATATATAAGACCACTCATACCGGTCATAAACGGGAAAAGCGTAGTCAAAACCATCAACACGGTATAAAGCAAAATTTGTAACCGTGTATATCGTTCACCATGTGTAACCGGCAACATAGGTACTCCTGCACGGGCATAATCATCTTTTTTATGGATGCAGAGCGCCCAGAAATGCGGCGGAGTCCAGGCGAAGATTATCAGCACCAGCAACAGACTATCCGGCTCAATCCTGCCCGTTACAGCGACCCAGCCAAGCAGCGGCGGTGCAGCGCCTGCGATTCCTCCAATTACTATATTCAGCGGTGTTGCCCGCTTCAGTAGCATGGTATAGATCAGTGCATAACCGATTAGTGCCCCCAGCGTCAGCCAGGCCGTTAACAGGTTGGTCCAGAGTATCAGCACAGTAATTCCCGACAGAGAAAGGAAAGCAGCAAACAGCAGCGCCCGGGTCTCATCGATCTTTCCCTGCGGTAACGGCCGACGGTGGGTTCTGGCCATCTTTGCATCTATATTGCGGTCCATCACATGATTGACCGCTGCAGCACCGGATGCCATTAATCCGATCCCAAGTGTTGCACTGATCAATGTTACTATCGGTGGAAACTCAGGTGTCGCCAGACACATTCCAACAATAGCGGTAAGCAGCATCACAGCCACCACCCTGAGCTTACATAGTTCAAGATAGTCACGGCACAGGGCCAATGGTGAAGTGAACACCCGCTGTTGACTATTATTCATAGTGAACCTCCGATTCGTAACGTATCTTAAGCCATAACAGGCACAGCAACAGTGATACAGCACCCGCATGATGTAACCATGCCAGCCAGATGGGGACCCCATAAACGACATTGGCACCTCCCAAACAAAGCTGGAATATCAACAGGGCAAACAGCACAAAAGCCGGTTTTCTGCTTGCGCTGCTGCGCAGCGCTAACGCTCCCGCCAGCAACATAACTGCCGTAACAACCAGAGCCCCTGCTCTATGTGTCATCTGTATCGCGGCTCTTGCCGGCTGTGACAGGGTTCCGCCCTGATGGTTCTGACCGGTCTCAAGACTAAAACTAAAACCCGAGCTGAAATCCAGCGCCGTGCGCTGGCCTTCGACACAACTGAACCAGTGAGTACAGGCCCAGCCTGCATAATTGGCGCTGGTCCAGCCCCCCAGCAGCATCTGTATAAACAGCACCAACACGGCTATACGCATGACCCATCGCCCCCTTGACGGGGTGCCAGGCACTGCCATCGGACGCAACTTACCCGCCAGAAGAATAAGCAGAGTCAGGGTCATCAAGCCCCCCAGCAAATGCCCGGCAACAACCGCTGGCAGCAGCTTCAAAGTCACCGTCCACATCCCAAACAGCCCCTGGGCGATCACCAGAATCAGTAAAAGAAATGACAGACGAACCGGATAATCAGACTTTTTCCGTCTTTGCCACGCAAAATAGGCCAGCAGGAGTATAAAAAGACCCAATAGTGAGGCCATATAGCGGTGTATCATCTCCAGCCAGCCTTTCGTAACATCAACCTCAGCACCGGCAAAATTTTGTTGCGCCTCGGCGATATGCGCGGCAGAGACCGGGGCCGTAATTTGCCCGAAACACCCCGGCCAGTCAGGGCAGCCCAGCCCAGCATCCATAATGCGGGTCCAGCCGCCCATAAGAATAACCATCACAGCCAGCACTATTGCCAGATAGCAGATATATAGGGGACGCCGGTTACTCATCTCATCCCACCTTGGATATACGTAATAGTCGTTTCAGATCTTTTATAACGACCTTAGGCGGAAGTGACAGACTATAACGGGTAACCATAAAACCCCGCGGATCAGCCAGTAATAAACCTGCCCCCAGCTGACTGCTATCCACTTCCTGCCAAAGTAAACGGTCACGGTCCTTTCCCAGAGATGCCTGAAGATTCGGTAACAGAGTCTGCCAGTGACGACACTCGTCCGCGCAGGTATTGTCCACCAGAAGAATCAGTTGCCAGTTACCCTCTGCTGTTAGCGGCTGATTTTCCAGTTGCAAATCGGCAAGTGTCACCCCCGGGGGATAGAGCTCTCCTTCAGTAATTTGCTCAGCAGGCCGCCAGCCTGAGAAATATGCCATTGAAGCCCCCAATAAAGGCAGCAGTGCGACAGCCCAGACCAGCCAGAAAACTGTGCGCGGGTAACCTTTCTTACTCATAATACCTCCTGTTTCCGGTGCCAGATGAGCCAGCTACATCCCCCCATCAGCACAATCGCCAGACCAAACCACTGGATGGCATAACCGATATGTCTTTCAGGCAACATATTCACCACTGGCCAACCGATACTCAGTTCTGGCAACAAAGAGTTATCAAGACGTATCACCGCCGGATATAATCCCGGATGTCGCAGTGCTAATCGCACCATATCCAGTTGCTGTATTCTTACCCGCCCATCCTGCTGCCAGCTATCAGGGTGAAGCTGAATGGTCGGGGTCGGAGTTACAAGCCTGCCACTCAGGCTGATAACGCCCCGTGGAGGATGTATTTCAGGCAAGCGGTCTCTGTACTGACTGGCGGCTATCCACCCCAGATTAACCAATACCAACCGGTCTTCCTGCGCCTGAGAATCCGGTTTAAACGGCACAACCACCTCATAACCGGGTCGCCCTTCTCTTGTCCGGTTATCTAGTAAATAAATAACACCATTGACAAAACTGCCGGTCAGACTCACCCCCAGCTGAGCCGGATTACCCGGCTCAGGCAACGCAGTCAGGTTCGTGCGGGCAGAACTCCAGTGATCCAGTAACTGTTGTTTTTCGTCCGCCCGCTGCAGCTGCCATAGTCCCAGCCATAAAAGCAGAGGGATCAGCAGTAACGCCAGAGTAGCAATAAGCCACTTGCTAAGCGGGATTCCCTGAACTTTACTCAAAGAGGAACCCTTCACAACAGTTCTGTTCACATATCAACCGAGTACGGAATATGTTTAAGATCGTTATTTTTATCGTGTTTATTCTTATCATTATCAGTCTCTTCGCAGGCCTTTACTTTCTATTGAAGGATCAGAGTCGTTCCCGACGCACAGTGCAATCCCTGATATTGAGAGTCTCCCTGGCGGTATTTCTTCTCCTAATCATTCTATTTGGCTTCTACAGTGGCGAACTAAAACTACGTACTCCGTTTCCGCTAATGCCATCATCACCTCAGTCAACCTCACAACAGATAGACAAACAGGAATAACCCAACCCAGACCACATCAACAAAGTGCCAGTACCAGGAAACTGCTTCGAAACCAAAATGGTGATCCGGCTCAAAATGCCCCCGAATCACCCGCAGTAAAATAATCACCAGCATCAGGGTTCCCAACGTCACATGCATGCCGTGAAATCCGGTCAGAATAAAGAACGTTGCACCATAAATACCGGCATGAAGCGTGAGTCCTAACTCGTGATATGCTTCGATATACTCCAGCGCCTGAAAGGCCAGAAATGCAGTTCCAAGCGCAATGGTCAGTACCAGCCACACAATAACCTGAGGCCGTCGATCCTGTTTCAAGCGGTAGTGGGCAAACGTCACAGTCACACTGGAACTTAACAGCAACAGCGTATTCACCAGTGGCAGGTGTAGCGGATCGATAAGCCCTGCCGGGCCCGGATAGGCGGCCATATCCGGCGTTTTCATCAGCGGCCAGGTAGCTTCAAACCCTTGCCACAACATATTGGCAACACCTTTCTCCCCCTCGCCTCCCAGCCAGGGTACCGACAGATTTCGAACATAGAACAAGGTGCCAAAGAAGGCCGCGAAAAACATAACTTCAGAGAAAATAAACCAGCTCATTCCCCAGCGGAACGAACGGTCCATCTGGTCGGAATAAAGTCCCCTGCGGCTCTCATCAATCACATGACCAAACCAGCCGGTCAGAATAAGTCCCATACAGAGGGCGCCAATCAACAGCAAACTCAGTCCAAGACCGCCTCCGGTATCGGCACTCATTGCATTGATCAGAGTTCCGGCACCAAAAGCGATCAGAAACAGCGACACCGAGGCCAGAATTGGCCAGCGGCTTTGGGCCGGTACGTAGTAAGCCTGAGTACTCATAGAACACTCCTCGCAGGTTCAACGGCAATACCGCTAACCGGGCTGGATTCAGGGGTAATATCAAACAGAGTATAAGAGAGCGTGATAGTGGTGATATATTTCGGCAGCCCGTCATCTACCATAAGCACCAGCGGCATCGCCCTCTCCTCACCCGCTCCGAGAGGCTGCTGTTCAAAACAGAAGCAGTTAACTTTATGCAGATAGGGGGCCGCTTCAGATGGGGCTATACTGGGGATCGCCTGGGCGACCATATCCCTGCCGGTAGGGTTCAGCGCGGTGAAAGCGGTCTGCATCATCTCCCCGGGGTGAACTGAGATTTCCGCTTGCTCGGGACGAAGCTGCCATGGCATCGATTCATTATTAACCGCCAGAAACTGCACCCGTACCTCACGCTGGTTATCGATTTCATAATCCCGTGTCAGCGCACCGGTGTTCTGCAGTTTGCCATTCAGGCCGGTGATGTCACAGAAAACGTCATACAAAGGCACCAGCAAAAAACCGAAACCAAACATCAGTACGGTGCCGGCTAGCAGCTTTACTAACAGTGAGCGGTTGCGCTGCTGCAGCTGATTCATCACACACCTCGGTCATTCTCGTTGTATGGGTGTTTGAATACCGGTGGCTCGGTGAATGAGTGATACGGTGGCGGTGAAGGCAGAGTCCACTCAAGCCCATGGCTTCCTTCCCAAACGCGGTCCGTCGCTTGTTTACCCGAGCGAATGCAGCTGACGAGGTTATAAACAAAGAGTAACTGGGAGAAACCAAACAGGAAGGCACCAAACGTTGCCACCATATTAAAATCGGCAAACTGCAGGGCATAATCAGGAATACGTCTCGGCATACCCGCCAGACCGAGAAAGTGCATCGGAAAAAACGTCACATTAACGCCGATAAAAGAGAGCCAGAAGTGCAGCTTACCCATCGACTCGTTATACATATGCCCGGTCCATTTAGGTAACCAGAAATAGGCCGCCGCCATGATCGCAAAAATAGAGCCAGGTACCAGCACATAGTGAAAGTGCGCCACCACAAAGTAAGTATCGTGATACTGGAAATCGGCTGGGGCGATCGCCAGCATCAGCCCGGAAAAGCCACCAATGGTAAACAACACAACAAATGCCAGAGCAAACAGCATCGGCGTCTCAAAGGTCATCGAGCCCCG
Source organism: Amphritea atlantica (assembly GCA_024397875.1). Taxonomy (NCBI): domain Bacteria; kingdom Pseudomonadati; phylum Pseudomonadota; class Gammaproteobacteria; order Oceanospirillales; family Oceanospirillaceae; genus Amphritea; species Amphritea atlantica. Next base: position 95,321 of record CP073344.1, on the reverse strand, counting down.
GAACATCGTGGCAACCCAGTTGAACACCTTAACCCCGGTGGGCACTGCAATCAGCATCGTGGTATACATAAAAAACAGCTCACCCGCCAGCGGCATGCCCACGGCAAACATATGATGCGCCCAGACGATAAATGAGAGTATCGCAATCGACGCAGTGGCATACACCATTGAGGTATAACCAAACAACCGCTTGCGGGCGAACGTGGGGATAATCTCAGACACCACACCAAAGGCCGGCAGTATCATGATATACACCTCCGGATGACCAAAGAACCAGAATACATGCTGAAACAGTACCGGATCACCGCCACCTGCAGCATCGAAAAAGCTGGTCCCAAAATGGATATCCATCAGCATCATGGTCACCACACCGGCTAGCACTGGCATCACCGCAATCAGAAGAAAAGCGGTTATCAGCCAGGTCCAGACAAACAGCGGCATGTCCATCAGTTTCATACCGGGCGCGCGCATATTAAGGATCGTGGCAATCACATTGATCGCCCCCATAATTGAGCTGATTCCCATCATATGTACGGCAAAGATAAAAAATGTCACGCTGGGCGGGGCATAGGTAGTAGAAAGCGGTGCGTAGAAGGTCCAGCCGAAGTTTGGCCCGCCGCCCTCCATCAAAAGAGTGGAGAGCATCATTGTGAAAGCAAAGGGTAATATCCAGAAGCTCCAGTTATTCATCCGCGGCAGGGCCATATCCGGCGCACCCACCATCATCGGAATCAACCAGTTTGCCAGCCCGACAAAAGCGGGCATCACCGCCCCGAACACCATAATCAAACCGTGAGAAGTGGTCATCTGATTAAAAAATTCAGGCCTGACCAACTGCAACCCTGGCTGAAACAGTTCGGCTCGAATGGTCAGCGCCATACAACCACCGATAAAGAACATGAGCAGACTGAAGATCAGATAGAGCGTACCAATATCTTTATGGTTAGTCGTATAAAGCCAGCGGGTAATACCTGTGGCGGGACCGTGGTGACCTGTGCTGTGGACTGTCTGCTCTAAGCTACCCATCACCCTACTCCTTCAACAATTCATTGATTTGCTGAACCGTAACCGTGCCACCCTGGTTACCCCATGAATTACGTTCGTAAGTGATCACTGACGCCAGATCTACCGCATCTAGCTGCTCAGCAAACGCCTGCATCGCAGTACCGGAACGGCCATGCAACACCACATCAATATGCTCTGCCGGATCTCCGCTCATCAACTGACCGCCTGCCAGTGCCGGGAATATCCCCGGAATCCCCTGACCCTCCTGCTGATGGCAGGCCGCGCAATTGCCTTTGTAGACCTCCGCACCTCTGACCATCAGTTCGGCCTGACTCATATCACGCTGTGCCGACTGCGCCGCGGCCACTTTCAGGCTGGCCTGTTCCGCGACCCACAACTGATAGTCCTCGGGAGATTTCACGTCGACTACTATTGGCATAAAACCATGATCCCGGCCACATAACTCGGCACACTGTCCGCGATAGATCCCCGGCTCATCCACCAGAGTCCAGGACTCATTAACAAAGCCGGGAATAGCATCTTTCTTCACGGCCAGCGCCGGAACCCACCAGGAGTGAATAACATCGTTTGAAGTCAGCAGGAAACGCACCTTCTTACCGGCAGGAATGACCAGCGGGTTATCCACTTCCAGCAGATAGTGCTCTCCCTTGAGCTGCTCATTACTGATCTGTTCGAGTGGAGTCGAAAGAGAGCTGAAGAAGTCGATATCCTGATTGAGATACTTATAGCGCCATTTCCACTGATACCCGGTAATCTGAATATCAATATCGGCGCTGTTTTTATCGTACATCTGAATCAGGGTGGTGCTGGCAGGCACTGCCATAGAAACAAGGATAACCACCGGCACAATGGTCCAGACGATCTCGACCCAGGTACTTTCATGAAAATGTGCAGCTTTCACTCCACGGGATTTACGGTGCCAAATGATTGACCAGAACATGACTCCGAATACCACAACGGCAATGGCAACGCAGATGTAAAAAATAATCATATGCAGGTCATAGACGGAACGACTGATCTCAGTTGCCCCCTCAACCAGATTTACCTGCCACTGCGCTGCAACCAGCGGCGCATAAAAAAGCCCCGCAAAAAACAGGACCCTTCCAGTAGCTCGTATCATCCCCAGGCCTCCTTGTTGCTGAATACTCAACAGCTGCACACCAAGCCTAAAAAAATCCCTTTTAGTCCTATTCGATATCCCAACTGCTTACTTGGTTATAAGCCAGTATAGCAGCAGATTTCAGAGTGCAAGGGAAAGTTCCGAAGCGGAACGAAGTACAGGGGCGCATGCAAGCCGCCCCTGCAGGAGAGAATAAAATCTTCAATTAATTCTGAAAACTACTTACCCTGCCAACGTCGTTAAAAGCCAGAACAGTAGCGAAATCAACGCAATCAAAAACACCGCTGAAGCCAGCAGTCCTAACCACATCGATTGCATCGGAATATTATATTTCCTTTCCCTTTCGTCAGGTGGTTTCGTAAATACCATGCACCATGATCTGTGAATTCTGGCAATCCAACTAATTAACATCAGCAGCTTTTCAGAGAATCGGGTCGGATACATAAGCACCACTCCTCTTATTAACTGCACCTTTTAAGGTATAGTCGATAGCCAAGCAAAATAGCCAACAGAAATGCAAAAATAAGTTGCTGTAAAAAGTCAGAACGAATCTGCCAGACGAAGTGCAACAACACCAGCAGGCTGACGGGATAGATAAGGGTGTGAAGTTTTTTCCAGCGCTTTCCAAGTCGGCGTTGCATCCCTTGAGTGGAGGTTAGCGCCAGAGGTAGCAATAACAGTAACGCCAACGATCCCACCACGATATAGGGTCGCTTAGTGAGTTCTGTCAGCAATATATCCCAGCGCCACCCCACCAGAAAAGTAGCAAACGCCAGCAGATGGAGCACTGCATAGAAGAACGTATAGAGGCCGAACATTCGCCGGTAGCGGGTCAGCCATCGCCAGCCCAGAAACTTGCGCGCAGGTGTCACCGCAAGCGTCAGCCATAGCCAGCATATCGCCCAGAAACCCAATTCTTTGACAATATATTTAGCAGGATCAGCTCCCAGCTCATTTGTCAGCAGGCCTTCAAGCAAAACCCCCAGTGGCAGCAGTAGTAACAGGAAGATAAGCCACCAGCGCAAAAGTCCCATGCGTTCCCCTGGCGCCATCAGAACCACTTGGTCAGATCCATCCCCTTATAGAGGTGAGCAACCTGATCGGCATAACCATTGAATGGCAGCGTATCAATAATATTGGGCGTTAACAGCCCAGAGGGTAACCGGCGCTCGGTAGCCTGGGTCCACCGGGGATGGTCAACCTCCGGATTTACATTGGCGTAAAAACCATATTCATCCGGCGCGGTGATATTCCAGCTGGTTTCTGGCATCGTTTCGCTGAAGTGGATACGCACAATCGATTTAATCGATTTAAAACCATACTTCCAGGGCACCACCAGGCGAAGCGGCGCACCGTTCTGAGGCGGCAGCGCATTACCATACATACCAACAGCCATCAGCGTCAGAGGGTTCATCGCCTCATCCATACGCAGCCCTTCTACATAAGGCCAATCAATCGTGCCAAAGGAGCTCCGCTGTTCAGACATCTGCTCCTTATCGAGAATTGTCGTGAATTGCACATACTTCGCTTTGGTGGTGGGTTCGAAACGCTTAATCAGATCCGCCAGCGGGAAGCCAAGCCAGGGAATAACCATCGACCAGGCCTCAACACAGCGTAACCGATACACCCTGTCTTCCAAGGCATGAGGAGCAAGGATATCTTCAAGATCATAATTGCCTGGCCGGGCCACTTCGCCACTTATTTCAACTTTCCAGGGATCCGTCTTAAACTTTTGAGCATATCGCACCGGATCCCGCTTATCGGTACCAAACTCATAAAAGTTATTATGGGTAATTGCGTGGTAGTAGGGAGCCAGCGTTTCACGGGTGGACAAGGCGCTGTTGCGCAGCGCATCCGCCAGTTTAGGTTGCAGCCACTGAGGCCCTTTATAACGGGGCAGATCGGCTGGAATATCATAGTCTGCCGCATCTGCCAGTGACGGCAGGCCTACCATTGGAATGGCAGCAACGGACAGCGCCGCTTGCATAAAACGACGCCGCTCCCGATAAACCGACTCGGGGGTAATCTCAGATGACTTTATCGGGTGTGTTTTACCCCTCGAATACCTGTCCAAAACAACCTCCTGCCATGTACATGCTAGTTAACGGGTGAGTGTTTACGTTTACGCAGCAACCAGAGAACCGGACCAGAAAGGGTATAACCCAGCAACAGCAGCCAGAGAAAAATAGGCGGACTGATTGAGATAACACCGATCGTCAGCACTATCACCAGCAGGATCATAAACGGAATCTTACCCTTCGGATCGACGTCCTTAAAACTATAGTAAAGTACATTACTGACCATCAGCACACCCATCAGCGCAACGTAGATAGCGATGGGAAAAACAAAGCTGCTGACATCGATATCGAACTCGACACAAGCCCAGACTAAACCGGCGATGGAAGCAGCTGCCGCGGGACTGGGCAAACCGATAAAGTATCGTTTATCGACTGAGCCAATCTGGGTATTAAAGCGTGCCAGTCGCAGAGCCGCTCCGGCGACATAAATAAATGCACAGAACCAGCCAAACTTGCCGGCACCACTGAGCGCCCAACTAAACGTCACCAGCGCCGGAGCCACACCAAAAGAGACCATATCAGACAGAGAGTCATATTCCGCACCAAACGCACTCTGGGTATTGGTGAGGCGTGCTACACGGCCATCCAGACCATCCAGTACCATCGCCACGAAAATCGCAATTGCCGCATTATCAAAGACACCGTTCATTCCGGCGACTACTGCGTAGAAACCACAAAACAGCGCTCCGGTGGTGAACAGATTTGGCAGCAGATAGATCCCCCTGCTTCTTGGCTTGGGGCCCGCCTGTTCATGGTCTGGCTGATCAGATTGTTCCGGTTTGTTTCCCTGTGGGTCATTCATAAGAGCTATTTACACCAATGGATTAACAAAATGTAGCGACATTCTACTTTTCCGAATCAGGGAAAGCTATGTCTACAGAAAAGAGGGGACAGAAATACGCTCAGGCTCCCAGAAGAACCCGATCAACAAACTTTCGTACCAGAATATTCGATTCGGGGGTTTCAACCGCCGAGTTTAACACCTGCTCAAGCTGACCGTCGCCCTCGGTATAATGAGACTTATAAAAGGTCAGACGCTCAATCAGAGTGGCTTTATCCACTTCCGGATGAAACTGAAAGGCCCAGAAAGGCTTGCCTTTGAGTTTAAAGCTGTGGATACACTGATCGGTATAAGCAAGTAACAGGCATTCTGATGGCAGCGATTGTGCGTACTGCCGGTGAACCGAAATAGCGAAGAACCCATCCGGGGTATCGTGATACAGCTGATCATCTGCGGCGGCGTCCGCTAAAGAAACCGGAATGGTTCCCATCTCAAAGCCAACATCCTTATGCAGTATCTCGCCACCCAGCGCCAGTATCGCCAGCTGGAAACCGAAACAGGAAGCGAAGACAGGCTTACCGGTGTCACCACAGTGTTTAATCAGCCTCTGACATCCCTCTATAAAACTAAACTGCTCAGGCTTCAGTACATCCGCCTCACTGGCACCGCCGACCAGCAAGGCATCATAATCATCGGCAGCGGTAGCAGGAAAATCAGGTGTATCAAAGACATTGAGAATGTCTATCTGTGTCGGTGTCACACCACAATACGCAGCAAAGCTGTCGTGTTCTTCCCGGCGCACCTGCTCGCCATCACGAATCTGTAACAGCAGGATTTTCAGTTGTTCCCGGGTTTTCATAAAAGAGCCCTTGTACACACGTCTTAGTTCTGAATACCTGTCTAAGAATACCCTGCCAGGTTAAAGACTCAATAGAAAAAGCGCGGTATAACAGAAATGCTACCCTTCAAGGTGGTATTACCTGAATGATGCACCCCGCTTACTTCAGCCCGGGAAGGAAGAATGGAATATCGATTCGTTTTTCTGTCAGCTTACGGGTAATCACCTGCTTCAACGGCGCAAAGTTATTAGCGATTCTCAGCGTCGCCTTACGGGCAATTTTTGCTGCAAAGTTATCATTGGTAAACAACCCAACCACAAGATTAGTACCCATGTACAGCGGCCTGGTTACCCGCATATGGCTGGTCTGGTATTTCTCCAGCACCGTGTAGCTGCCGATATCCAGCCCCTTGGAAAGGGCGTTTTTAATCTCTTTAGTCAGGGTCTCCTGACTGCGCAACCCCAGATTGAATCCATGCGCCGTAACCGGATGCATCCCCACAGCGGCATCGCCAATCACCGCAAACCGGCGGCTGATAAACTTATTGGCATGCACCGCAACCAGCGGATAGAGATGCCGCCGGCCATAGAGCTTCATACTGCCCAGTTGCCCTTGCAGTCGCTGTTCAATATCCGCAGCAAACGCCTCTTCACTCATATTGTAGATCGTATCGGCTTCAGCACTGGAGACCGTCACGACAATCGATGACAGGTTGCCACTCATCGGCAGAATCGCCAATGTGCGGCCATAATGGAAACATTCAAAGGCGGTCTGGTTATGGGGCAGTGTGTGCTCCATACGGCAAACAATTGCGGTACGGGAAAAGTCCTTCATGGTGGCGGGGACACCCATTTTCCTGCGGGTCTCTGAAAAACGGCTGTCCGCGGACACCAGCAGATCACACTCGATCCGCTCACCATTTGACAGCACAACCCAGGCACTATCGGCGCCACTGCCCACATCCTCAACCGAGATTTCAGTCAGCAGTTCGACATTGCCGATCCCCTCAACAACCTCAAAATAGGCTTTACGTATTTTATCGTTTGGTACCAGATAGCCAAGGGCATCCAGACCGGCATCGTCATTATCGAAGTTCAGGCTGTAGCTGGAATTACCGTCCAGTACTTTGGCGGCACAGATCGGTGATACATCTTTATCAGCCAGCTGCTGCCAGGCACCTGAGCTTTTCATCATCTCCATCGACAGATGAGTCAGGGCGATCTCACGACCATCTTCCGGTGGTTCCCGCAGGGTTGTCAGGGATGAGCGCTCCACCAGCAAAACGTTCAGGGACGTGTCGCCCAATGAACGGGCAAAACTCAGCCCGGCGGGGCCTGCGCCAATTATTACGATGTCATACTTCATACCGGACCTCAGGGCGACCGCGCGCCATTGCAACTTAAATATGACCGCAAACAGTAACGTCTATCGCCATAGATTTCCCTAATCCAGATCAAGGTGAATTAACAAAGCTGAGATTAGATAGCTTAAGTTCGTTGCACTTTCAGAAACATATGCAAAAATACATTTCAGATACCGCAACACATTCAGCCTCATAATGGCACCCGGTAAACCTTTGGAAACCCTATCGATATGGATACCCGCTCCCTAAAGTTTTTCATTAGTCTCTGTGACACGCTTCACTTTGGCCGGGCCAGTGAAGCATGCCATATCAGCCCTTCGGCCCTCACCCGAGCCATCAAGCAGCTGGAAGACTCGCTGGGAGTGCAGCTGTTTGAACGGGATAATCGAACGGTCAGTCTGACCCGTGAGGGTGAGCGTTTTCAGGAGTATGCCCGGGAAGCACTGACACAGTGGGATGTGGTACGTAACTCTCTGCTGGAAGGCGCACAGGAGCTTCAGGGAGAGATCAGCGTCTATTGTTCAGTCACCGCCAGTTACAGCTTTCTGTACGATATCCTCAGTGACTTTCGTAAACAGCACCCCAGAATCGAACTCAAGCTGCACACCGGTGATCCGGAAAATGCGATTCAGCGGGTACTCGCCGGTACGGATGATATAACCATCGCAGCGAAGCCCGATACACTGAACGCCAGCCTGGCATTCAAACATATTGCCACGTCGCCACTGGTGTTTATCGCACCGCAGAAAGATATCCAGCTCGATCCGATGCTGAACGGCTCACCGGACTGGTCTGCCATACCGATGATTCTGTCAGAGGAAGGTGTATCACGAAAACGGATAGATCAGTGGTTCAAAGCGCGACAGACTAAACCGCTTATCTATGCCCAGGTTGCCGGCAATGAAGCGATTGTCAGCATGGTCAGCCTGGGGTTTGGCGTGGGTATCGTCCCCAGGATCGTACTGGACAACAGCCCACTGGCTGAAAGGGTTCGCATTCTCAATATCCAGCCAGAACTCAAAGCCTACGATGTCGGTCTGTTCGCGCTGAAAAAGAAACTGCAGAGTCCGCTGATCGACGCATTCTGGTCACAGATCCGCGAATAAAACCAGGCTACTCTGCGACCACCCGCCTGCCCGGTTTATTCACCAGATAGATGCCCAGCGCCACCAGCAACAAAGCTCCCAGCATATCGAATGAGAGCTGTTCATCCAGAATCAGCCACGCAAACAGCACACCAAACAGCGGCGTCAAAAAGGTAAAACTGGCGATTTTCGATGCTGGATAGTGGCTGAGCAACCAGAACCAGGCCAGATACCCGGCGAACGCCATTAACACGGTCTGAAACAGCAGCGAGCCGACCACCAATGGGCTCAGGTTAGTAATTCCCGGCTCATTCAGCAGCCATGACAACAGCGGTAAGGCTAACGCCGACACGACCAATTGATACAACAGCACCCGGGAAGGCGACTGGTATCGTTGAGGAGACGCTTTCAGGACTACCGTTGTTGCCCCCCAGAAAAACGCAGCAGCCAGTGCCATAATATCGCCCAACAGAGACGCCTCACCATCGATTGAGTCTCTGAAAGCGAAGAAAACACCGGCAAAAGCGATTAACAAACCAATCACCTGCGATCGTTTCAATGACTCATCCGGAACAAACAGGTGGGTTCCCAGCGCCACAAGAAAGGGGGAAGTATAGAGGAAGATAGTCGTGTGCGACGCGGTAGTCAGAGTCAGGGCGATATAGATCAGCAAAAACTCGATAGCAAACAGCACGCCTAATAATACGCCCCACCAGAAAGCACCATCGTCGCGGAAGATTTTCTCTCCCCTGAAGACCATCCACAGCATTAGTAACAGAGAGGCGCCAACGGAACGCAGACCGGCCTGCATCAGTGGCGACACTCCCTCAAGGCCAAACTTTACCACCGTCTGATTGAGGCCGAACAGCATACACAGCCCGATCAACAGCACTATGGCCGGGCCATCAAAGGACGTTTTAATCATGCACTGAACAGCGCTTCAAGTTCAGGTGAAATATAGGGCCGGCCACGCTCATTCAGTGCTGTGCCTATCACCAGAGCGTTAACACACACCTTATCATCGTCCACCCGAACAACCCGCTGACGGAAACCAAACTTCACTTTACTGATCCGTTCCAGTGCAACCTCAACCCGAAAGCGATCACCGCTTTTCAATGAAGACTTATAATCCAGCTCAGAACGGATCACCACCAGATGGATACCCGCTTCAGTCAATGCCGCAAAATCAACGCCATTGCTGAGCAGGAACTCATGGCGGGCATGTTCCAGATAGTTAAAATAAATGCCATTGTTGACGATGCCCTGCATATCCAGTTCATAATCCCTTACGCTCATTTCGATACTGAACATTTTACTTCCCCGACAAAAAAAAGAGGGTGCGATCATAGCACCCTCTGGTAACAGTGTAATTAAAGCTTGGTTAATGCGTAGAACGGGCCGGTTTAAACGGTTCAGGCGCCAGAGACTCAATCAGCTTCAGCAATGATTCAATGCCATCCTGCAGTTTGGCATTATTATCGATCAGCTGAATATTTTCCGGCAGACTATCAACAAACTGACGATGCCGGGCCAGCCGTTTAACGATCTCGGTTTCACTTTCCCGACCCCGTTTCATCAGCCGCTGGTGCAATATTTCCTCGTCAACTTCCACCAGCACCGGAATCAGATTTGGATAGGCATGCATTGCGATTTGCAGATATTCCCTGGAACCGTTAATAACCACATTGACCCCTTTCGACAGCCAGTTATCAATCTCTGAACCAATCCCATAGCTGTAATCGTGGGAGTACCACTGCATTGCAAACATTCCCATGTTAGCACGCATGTCAAATTCTTCAGGCGAGAGGTGGATATGATTTTCACCGCCGACATTCGGCGCGCGGGTGATATAACGGTGGGCTACAAAGCAGCAATGATTTGTCTGCAGACGCTGGCGACACCCTTCAAGCAAGCTATCTTTACCACTGCCTGAAGCGCCAACCAGATAGAGCAGTTTTCCACTCATAGGATGATCTCTGAGTACAATAAACAGTTATTTTGAGTCCAAGAGTAATACGCTTAAATTGGAAACGCCAGCATTGATTAGCCCGGCACCATCCTGACCCTCAATAAAGCTTCAGGCCAGCATCTTCTGCTCAAATACAACAACGTAGGTATCGTTCCAGCGTGGGAATAAACTCGTCTGTCGCCATAAAGGTTCCTGGGAATAGCGGGTAAAATCCGGGAGCAAGCCACGGGTCATACAGCTAAGAACTCCAGGACTGGCAGCGGCGCTAACAGCACTATCGGCAACACTGTTAAATGAGCTGAGCGGCGATGCGGCAAGTATAAAGGACAGCACTATCAGCCTGACTGAACGGATCATAACAACCTCCTCAGACCGGAACTCTGTTAATAGGCCATTCTGACTCACTGATAATCAGAAGACTGCGGATTCCCTGTGACGCCGGTCTGCATCCCCGGCTTTAGTCCGGAGGAATACTCATTATAGACCGAATAGAAAATTCGCCAGAAAATATTTACGACACGTTCTTTTCACACACTCATCTCTCAGATAAGAACAGACGAAAAAAAACCGCTCAGTGAGCGGCTTTTTTAACAGTGCAGTAAGCCTTACAGACTCAACACCTTCTCGCCACGGGACAGACCGGAGACACCGGTACGCACCACTTCCATAATATGTGTAGTGCCCAGGGTTTCGATGAAGGCATCCAGCTTATCGCTGGCACCGGTCAGCTGAACCGTATAGGTAGTCGGCGTCACATCGATAATCTGGCCACGGAAAATATCCGCAGTCCGTTTGATCTCAGCACGCATCTGACCGCTGGCCTTCAGTTTGATCATCATCAGCTCGCGCTCGATATGATCGCCTTCCGTCAGATCAACTACCTTCACGACATCAATCAGCTTATTCAGCTGTTTAGTGATCTGTTCAATCACCCGGTCACTACCGATAGTGGTGACCGTCAGGCGTGACAGGGTCGAATCTTCGGTTGGCGCAACCGTCAGCGATTCAATGTTGAAGTTACGCTGGGAGAACAGACCCACAACCCGGGACAGTGCACCCGGCTCGTTTTCCATCAGCACAGAAATAATATGTCTCATGATCAGGTTCTCTCCGTCTTGCTCAGCCACATATCACGCATAGAGCCACGTGGTACCTGCATCGGGTATACATGCTCAAACGGATCTACAGCGATATCCATAAACACCATGCGATCTTTCAGGGAGAACGCTTCGGTCATCGCCGCTTCCAGATCTTCATATTTTTCAACCTTCATGCCAACGTGGCCATAGGCTTCAACCAGCTTAACGAAGTCAGGCAATGACTTCATATATGACTGCGAATGACGGGACTCATAGTTCATATCCTGCCACTGACGCACCATCCCCAGAGACTGGTTGTTCAGGCAGATAACCTTCACCGGAATATCATACTGACTGATGGTAGAGAGTTCCTGGATGTTCATCTGGATACTGCCTTCACCGGTGACGCAAACAACCTCTTCATCGGGGAAGTTCATCTTTACACCCATGGCGGCCGGCAGACCAAAGCCCATCGTGCCCAGACCACCGGAATTGATCCAGCGATTCGGTTTGTTGAACTTATAATACTGCGCCGCAAACATCTGATGCTGACCTACGTCAGAACAGACATAAGCATCACCCTGAGTCACCTTACTCAGCATCTCGATAACCTGCTGTGGTTTCATCAGCTCGGAGTCATCGGTACGGAAACGACCACCGTGACGGCCACGCCACTCATCAATCTGCTGCCACCAGGCATCAATCGCTTCTTTACCAGACTGCTTCTTGCTGCCCTTAACCAGATCGATCATCTCCTGCAGTACATGCTTGGCAGGTCCCACAATCGGCACATCCGCCTGAATGGTTTTCGAGATCGAAGCAGGATCGATATCCACATGGATAATTTTGGCTGTCGGACAGAACTTATCCACGCCGTTGGTAACCCGGTCATCAAACCGTGCTCCCACCGCCAGAATAAGATCGGCATGGTGCATCGCCATATTGGCTTCATAGCTACCGTGCATTCCCAGCATACCGATGAACTGACGATCCGTACCCGGATAGCCACCCAGCCCCATCAGGGTGTTGGTGACCGGCGCATTCAGCAGCTTAGCGAGTTCCGTCAGCTCAGCACTGGCAGCCCCCATGATAACGCCACCGCCGGCATAAATAACCGGACGCTTAGCGCCCAATACCATATCGATCGCTTTCTTAATCTGTCCGCTATGCCCCCGGCTGACCGGGTTATAGGAGCGCAGCTTAATGCTTTTCGGATACTCGTAATTAAAGCGGTCGGTCGGGTTTGTCATATCCTTCGGAATATCAACCACAACCGGGCCTGGACGGCCACTTTCCGCAATATGGAAAGCTTTCTTGATAATAGAGGGGATATCTTCAGGATTCTGGACACTGAAGCTATGCTTAACCACCGGACGGGAGACACCGATCATATCGGTCTCCTGGAACGCATCTTCACCAATCAGGAAGCTCATAACCTGCCCGGTAATGACCACCATCGGAATCGAATCCATATACGCGGTAGCAATACCGGTAATCGCATTGGTTGCACCCGGGCCGGACGTCACCAGCGCCACACCGGCTTTACCGGTGGCACGGGCATAGGCATCCGCCATATGGGTCGCAGCCTGTTCGTGGCGCACCAGAACGTGTTGCACCTCTTCCTGCTGGAACAGCGCATCATAAATATGCAGCAGCGCTCCGCCCGGATAGCCGTAGATGTGTTTCACACCCTCATCTTTAAGGGCGCGAATAACCATTTGTGCGCCTGAAAGTTGTTCCACAATAGTATCCTCAAATTACACGCATCAAAGCATGTATAAAAATTCTGATACTGGAGGATGTTATGACGCGCCTACTGGTGTGAAATAACATCAACCAGCAGGCTTTTGCAAAGATGACCGGTACGGTCAGAGAAAGGCAAAAGCAACTCTTCATCCGGTGATTAAGTGTGGGTACACACTGTAAACCCGGGAAAATAAGCTGGGTGTGCTTATCAGGTTTCTGCTTCGGGGTAACCTACTTGGCGCAGAAACAACTAAATTGTGCCGCCATTCTGCCAGCAGTACAGGAATTGATCAATAGATCAGCAGCGATAAATTATATATTTTTCAGATGCTGAAACGGATAGCTGCAGAGCTGGTGATGGGAGTGCTATAGTGAGCCAAAAGAACCTGTTAACAGAACTTATTCATTTTTGTCAGTCGGAGATTGATGCATGAGCACTTCGGAAATTAAAAATAAGGAACGCGCCATTGATGAGCTGGTTCTGGTTTTACGCAAAATATTTGCTGAACCGGAGATCTGTGCCAAGGCGCTTGAGATCACTCGAAAATATATCAACGAAGATCATCCTAATATCAAAATTGCGGATGAACTGTCCGCCACCACCAGCGTCAAGATTCCGGTGGAACACAGCGAAGCAGACACCCTGTTTCTGGAGATGCTGAAAGATCTGGTACGGGACGAGAAAGCGCTGTATTAGGACTGACCTGGTCGCCATAGGCGGGGGGCTTCATGGCCCCGCCTTATCAGAAAAAGCATGCCTTTCCTATTAACATACTCCCTTCTATAACTTACACTTAACATCCTCAAAGGCAGTGAAGCCGATAAAGTTACACCACCCAGCTTATCATCAAGCTGTTGTCAGAGAATTAAAGGAATAATTCAGATGTCACGTCCAAAAACCGCCTGTTTTGACAACTACTTTTTCATCAGCGTCAGTGGCATCAGTCACAACACTACGCAGACATTTCAATTCTATAACAGCGATGACCAGATACAGCAGGAGTACATCGAAGCCAAACAGCAACAGATGGAACAATCAGGCTATAGTATTTTTAGCTGGGACTGGACACCTGAAACTGAAAAACGCAACGTCTGGCTCAGTATTGAATGCGACGAAAGCGGGCCAATTAAACTGCCCTTATTCAAAGAGGTGGATAAGCAGGAATATCAATATCTAGACGAACATTACGAACAGAATTACCATCTGCAAGCGGTTGTTCCTCTCACGCTGTTGCCCAGTTATCAGCCGCAACAGTACCCGGAGCAATATATGGCTCCCATCCGCAATGGTTACCTCTATATTTTTCAGGGCAATCAGCTGTGGCGTGAGATAGAGATCATAAACAAAGAAGATCTTGGCCCGGAGTTTCGTGACACCCATCTGTACCACCACCGTGAAGGCTTTGAAAAACCATTCAAAAAAGGCCCGCGCAAAGCCGTCGGCAAACCACTCAGAGATATCTGGCTGCCAACCAAAGCCAACGGAAGTCCTCAACCCTTGCACATTGCTTACTCAGAGGTTCAGTGGAGCGCCGCCTACCTGAACTTTCTCGAAAGCCCTGAAAATCAGGACACCCTCCGACAGCGTACCAGCCTGATTACTCACCGCAGCATTAACGTTCTGGGAGAGAAGCTGAACAGCACCTTCAGAACGATGCGCCTGCGCGAACCGGAAATTGAACACAAACTGGCCGACCCCAGCCTCTATAATCGTGACCTCAGTGGCAAACACCTGCATTATCTGTACGACGGTGTAAGCTTCGAAGTCGATTCGCTGCGCAATAACAGCAGCAGTCTGCTATCAACACTGGAGAATAGCCCTCACCAGCGGCTGGAATACGGCGCCCGCGTTGCCCAGTACAACCAGCAGATGAATCCTAAAAGTCAGGAAGACAGCCTCTGGCAGCCCCACAGCTCGATCGATTATCTGGCCGATGCCAGAGCCCGGCAGCTCAGACTGATGGTGCTGCCCGATCCGCTATTCGATCTGCGTCACCACACCTCCATGGCGATGCAGGTCAGTGCCTGCCTGTTCCATATACTGGAAGACGCCGGTCAGCAGAAATACTTTCAGAGCGCCGAACTGGTACAACGCTTTGTCGTGCCAGATAAACTGCCTAACGGTCAGGAAAACCCCAACCACAAGCACCTGGACAGTTTTAACTACAGCCCCATCGGCGCATTCCAGCGCACTCTGCGCACGATAGAGCGTCAACGCTGCCATGCGGATATGGCGCTATTCCAGGAAGCCCTTGGCCAAACGCTGGTTAATCCGGCCACCGCTGCGGCAGTGCGGGATATCACCAGCCAGGAACGCGGCGCCCCCGGCGCCTACCGATTAGTCGGCAATGCCTTCCAGGCCCTGAGCCTTAACCTCGCCGCTATCGACCCGCTGCAGGACAACGGTCAACCGCAAGACTGGCCCGGCCACAGCACCATCGCCAACTTCTACACCCGGGGCGCCAGCCACCCGCTGCATGCCCTGCTCTACCCACCTGCCGATCAGGTGCCGCTAGACACCGCCTACACTGCGCCCAGTCCTGTGAACGACGGTAGTGGTCTGGCAACCACCGAAAACATCGCCCGCTGGGCCGGCGACACCCTGCTGTTGGATGATCAGATAGAAAATCTGGATCAGGCACTCCTGCTGGCCGAAAACGGCGAAGATGGCTTTGGCGGCAGCCGCCGTCTCCTCAATACCGCCGACGGCGTCCTGAGTGGTTTCTTTACCGCGATGCTGGCACTGCAGAACAAAGCCAGCGCCCGCGCCAGCCTCAGCCAACGGGTCGAAACCATCGAATTCAAAGCCGCCTACCTCGACAATATCCGTCTGGGTAAGCTAATAGCGCCGGATAGTTTCGGACAGGCCACCTTTATTTCCACTTCCGGCGAGCCGATTGCGGGCGCCTATGTCGTCGGTGTACACAGTCAAAAAGCCGGACTGCATTTTGGCCTCACCGAAGCACAGCGCCAGAAAGCCACCTCAAAACGTACCGGAGTATTTCGGGATAGCAACGGCAAACTGCTGGCCTCCACCAATAAACGCAGCCTCAAAGGCACCGAGTTAAGACAGGGCGCCACCGCCCGTAGCAAAGTCGACCTGCGGGTTCTGACAGTACCCAATGACAACCCCATCACCCAGATGAAAGTCGAACAATTAACCAAAGAAGCCGATCTGGCGGATAAACTGAACCCCCAGAGCAAAGCGGGTGGAATCGCGGGACAGGCCTACACAAGACTGGGGGTCCCCTACTTTATTGTGGCGCTGGAAATCATGAATCTGCAGAGAACGGTTGCGGGGTTTGATGATAGACATGATAAAATTTATCGAGGTTTAGCAGGTCTTAGCGCATTAACTGACTTAAGCGTAGCTCTCGTAAGTGCGTCCAACGTCCTAACAAAAGAAATTGGTAGCCTAGCGCAGTTATCTTCAAGAGTAGTGATTTCTAACTCGGATGGTTTAACCCGTTTTTTATCATTTCCCAAATTCAATTTACATCTCGAAAAAAATATAACCTTACTCAAGGGGGCTGGCATTGTCGGCGGAATACTCACCACAGCGGTGGCCATATGGGACACAGCCATCCTGATCGGCGAACAGGATAAAGATGCCGCCTTTGGGATGGCCATGTTTGCCACCGGTACCGCGATCTCGACTTTCGGCAGCCTCTACACCGCCACTTTTCTGTTGAGCCCCCTGGGCTGGATCGGACTGGCGATAGCCCTGGCAGGCTTCGGTCTCTATTTGCTGTTCAAAGACAGCCCCATGCAGAACTGGCTCACCAACGGTCCCTTCGGCAAAACGCCCTCCACAGAGGGGCATTACGCCTACCTACAAGAACCGCAACAGGGCTACCAGTCACTGCTTAGCCTGATTATGAATATTCAGATTAAAACCTACCCTCTGCATCAGGTCGAGATCCCCGCCGACCTGAGAATACGGGTTGAGGGCCTGGGGGCGACCCATGCGATCTGGCTCAGTAGCAACCTGCTGGGTATATTTGACCCCGACAAAGTAATGATTGAGCTGCGCGCCAAAGCCGCCGTGCTGGAAAACCGCTTCCATAGCTTCGACGGCTACTACGGAAAAGTCACCCGGATCGACATACAGATCGCCCGGCCCTGCTACCGCCACGTAACCGGCCAGGGCTGTCTGGTCTTTTATCGCTATAGCAAAAAGATTACCCAGCCTAAAGAAACCCCATCACACCGGGGGGATAATCTGCTCAGTTCCCAACCCCACTTCCACTGCCGGGCCCAGTTAAGGGTCGGCGACTTTATCTTCCCAGCACCACCGCCGGGTAAACTGAACAGTGCAGGGGCAGCAACAGCGACACCGACATTCAGCGAGCCGGAATACTGGTGGGCCGATGAAACCGATTACAGCGAACAGACCATAAAACTATGACCGATACAGCACAATACGCCGATACCGTATGGAACAGCGAACGCTTTTCCAACCAGAAGCCACGCCCGGAACAGGGCACGCTGATTAAACTGCTGCAGGGCGGTGCTCCCCTGCCCTGGAGCCGGGCCAACGAAACGGTTCCCGTCAGTATGATCCAGGAGCCAACACCCGCAGAAATTAAACAACGTCTCAAAGAGAATAAGAATGAAACCCATTGGGATGAAAAAGAATTATCAATAGCCTCTCTAAACTCTCTTAGCAATGCATTTTATATTCTTTCTTCCCTAGCTAAAGTTGTTTGTATAGTCCTATTTCCGATTTCATTAATCTCAACATTTTTCCTTTCCATCGTTGATGAAACCATTGGCTTTAAAGAATATATTGAAATAATGATTTTTTTTCCCAATATATTTTTTTACCATCTGGAGTAATTTGGAGCTACTGGGAATTAATAAACAGAGGTATATTCCCCCCCCCATTTTTTATGAAAGCGGTCAAACATTTCACGTTTAGCCGTGCTACCGGCATGGTCACCCGCTATAAAAACAATAAAGAGCTCTATAGCCATCCTTTCCCCGAGTTCGACTGTTATCTGATTAGCAGTCCCAGCCATCAGGGGATTCTCAGCTACCAGCTGCATCTGGTACATCGCTATCATCGTTACTTTGACAGTATTCCCCTGCACGGTTTCAGCACCAGCCAGCAACCGGACGAGTTTGAACAGATCTGGAACCTGATTCAGCGCTATATGGACACCAGCCAGCCAATGCCCGATATCCCGGAGCTGGAACCCGCCCGGCCCCGCGACCCTACGACTGCCGCCTGGGACAAGCAACATAACCGCAAGCCCGACTACTGGTTCTCAATGGATGATGAAGCATTTGAAGAGGCAATCAATCAACTGCGTGCCGAACAGCACTTTAAGCCCACTCAGGGTCCGGAGATCGATCTGTTTAATGGCGGCATTCAAGCCTGTGTAGCCTGACATTTACTGCCGTAACAATTAACACATGGAGGTGTAACCGATGAACCATCAAATATTGAACGATCTGAGCTTTTCGACGGCTGAAAAATATAATGAAAAGATGGATCTTCTAAAGAAAAACCTGAACAACCTTAAGTTCCAACTGTTGTTCGCTTATCTGATATTGGCCTTTAGCATATTTTCGATGATCAATTTTCCTTACCTGCCGGTATACGCACTTGTCATTATTTTCATATTCCCGGTTTTATCTGTCTCGCGTCAAATAAAACAATATGAACAAGCGATCCAAACACTAAAAGAATCAGTCGAAGACTTTGACTTCTATATGCACTGATTTTGCCATAAAAAAACGCGCCGACTCTTTCGAGTAGCGCGTTTATTTTCAGGCAAACAGAGTCAGATCACAAACAGGTGGTGCTTTTTCTTGCCCAGTTTCACCAGGAAGAAGCGACCGTAAGTGCCGTTCTCAGAGGTAAATACTTCAGCCGCTTTCATATTGTCACCCATGCCTTTCTCAACGCCGTTGACGATCACTGCGTTGCGCTGCAGGGCATCTTTAATCTGCTTACCGGAAGCCGCCAGGCCTGCATCGCTCAGCAGAGTGGTCAGTGGGGTTTCCGCCAGATCGACACCGTTCAGTTTGGAGGATGGAAGACCATCCAGTTGCAGCTGTTCGAAGTCCGCTTCGCTCAGATCGGTCAGGTTTCCGCTGAACAGTGCATCGGTAATGCGCATCGCTGCGATCAGCCCCTCTTCGCCATGCACCAGACGAGTCACTTCACGGGCTAGTACAGACTGAGCCTCCGGACGGCCTTCGCGCTCGATATCAGCCTTTTCCAGCGCATTGATCTCTTCAACAGAGAGGAAAGTGAAGAACCTCAGGAAGTTATAAGCATCGGCATCGGCGGTCTGCAGCCAGAACTGATAGAACGCATAGGGAGAGGTTCTATTCGGAGAAAGCCAGATCGTGCCGGACTCGGTTTTACCAAACTTAGTCCCGTCTGATTTAGTGATCAGCGGCAGAGTCAGACCAAAGGCTTTGTTACCGTTCATACGACGGGTCAGTTCGGTACCCCCGGTGATATTACCCCACTGGTCAGAACCACCGATCTGCAGCGTACAGGCATGGCTGGCGTTCAGTTGCTGATAATCGTATGACTGCAGAATCATGTAGGTAAATTCAGTAAAGGAGATCCCCTCGCCTTCCCGTTCGATCCGCTGCTTTACCGATTCTTTAGCGATCATCTGGTTGACAGAGAAATGCTTACCCACGTCCCGCAGGAACGTCAGAATATCCATACCGCGGGTCCAGTCGAGGTTGTTCACAACCTCAGCACTGTTTTCACCGCAATCGAAGTCGATAAACTGACTCACCTGACCTTTGAGCTTTTCAACCCAGCCCGCAACAGTGTTGTCATCATTGAGCTTACGCTCCTGCGCCTTAAAACTCGGATCACCGATCAGACCCGTGGCACCGCCCACCAGCGCCAGCGGCTTGTGACCCGCCTGCTGAAAACGTTTCAGCGCCAGTAATGGTACCAGTGAACCGATGTGAAGACTGTCTGCGGTGGGGTCGAAGCCACAATAGAGGGTGACAGAACCTTCAGCCAGGTGTTGTTCCAGCTCGTCTTCACTGGTCATCTGCGCGATAAGTCCGCGCGCATTGAGATCCTGTAGCAGCGTTTTGTCTGTCATTGCCTTCTATTTACCTTCACAAAATAAGTAGTAATCATGGATTGGGGGCGTATTCTACCCTTCCCCATTAAATCCGACAAACCTATGATGCCGGTATACGACAATAACGCCCACTTTTTCAGGCCAGCCCGGCCTGTCATACCGCGCAGAGACGCAGAACTTTTCAGAGAAAAGATGTTCTGATAGAACTTAGCGGCCCGACCCGCTTGTAGCGTTGGTATAAAAACAGACAGCAGGGTCTGCGGATACCGGATGTTTTGCTTGATTTGCAACGATTTTCGCCGATACAGAGTGAATATTTCGATTATGTGACAGCATCCGGTATAATTCAGCGAATTTTCAGATACTGAGGTACAGTACCGTGTTTCTAGTTGAGCGGTTAAAAAAGCATCTCCCGATCACACACCTGATGGCAGTCATCATCTGTGTAGTCATTATCGGCCTGACAACGATGCTGATGCCTTCCACGGACGCCCCGGCTTCAGGCCTGCCAACACAATTTACTCAGCCTCAGATCAGCGACCCGGAACCACTGTCTCCGTTTGGGTTGCAGAGCGATAACGGGGATGCCAGCAAAGCTGATTCCGGCAACACCCAGATCGCAATGGTGTCTCAATCGGTTCAGTCTGCGGCTATTCCGCCAACCCAGCAGAAGCCTGACGTATGGCAGGATATTACTGTACGCAGTGGCGATACCCTGACCTCTGTTTTTCAGCGCGCGGGTCTTACCGGCCGGGATGCCTTTCTGGTCAGCTCTGCTGTCAAAGGGACTGACGCCCTGAAACGAATTTATCCTGGTCAGACCCTCAGTTTTGTTCTCGAAGAGAAGCAGCTGGTCAAGCTGAAACATGTGCGCAACCAGTTGGAAAGCTCTCTGCTCACCGCCACAGATCAGGGCTACAGTGTAAAAGAGATCACTAAACAACCCGAAATCGCTGCCCGGTTTGCCAAAGGCACTATCGAAAACTCCCTGTTCCTGGATGCCTCAGCGGCGGGCATGTCAGACAAAATGATTATGGAGCTGGCCGCTATCTTTGGCTGGGATATCGATTTCGTGCTCGATCTGCGTCAGGGTGACAGTTTTAATCTGGTCTACGAAGAGAAGTTTCTTGATGGCAAGAAGATCGGCGAAGGTAATATTCTCTCTGCCCAGTTTGTAAACCAGGGTGAAACCTATACTGCCATCCGTTATACCGACAGCGATGGCAACAGCAGCTATTACACGCCGGAAGGTGACAGCATGCGCAAAACATTCCTGCGCAGCCCGGTGGATTTCGCCCGCATCAGCTCCAGCTTCAAATCACGCCGAAAACACCCTGTACTGGGTCTTACCCGCGCCCACAAAGGCACCGACTATGCCGCCCGCACCGGCACACCGATCAAAGCGGCTGGCGACGGCAAGATCATCTGGCGTGGCAAGAAAGGCGGCTACGGCAACTGCGTAATCGTCCAGCATGGCGGCAATATCACCACCCTCTATGGTCATATGAATGCCTTCCGCAAAGGTCAGAAAACCGGTAGCCGCGTGGGCCAGGGGGATGTGATCGGTTATGTTGGTCAGACCGGACTGGCTTCGGGTCCCCATCTGCACTACGAGTTCCGCGTCAACGGTGTACACAAAAACCCCCAGACAGTGAAACTGCCGCAGGCCGCATCGATCGACAAGGCAGAGCGGCAGACGTTCTTCGCCGAAGCCCAAAAGACACTGGCACAACTGGAGTCCTTCAAAGCAACTCAGCTGGCTTCAGCGGCTAATTAATCACAGTAACCGGCAGGCAGAATCATCGATGAACACTTCAACCTGTGCACCCATCTATATAGGCCTGATGTCGGGTACCAGCCTTGACAGTATCGATGCTGTCGCGGTCCGGTTTGAACCGGAATTTGAGCTGATCGCCAGCCATAGTGAGGCGATCCCCCCAGCTATCCATGCAGCCACCCTCGCCCTGTTCAATCCCGGTGATAATGAGATTGAACGGCTGGGTCGTCTGGATCTGGAACTGGCGAAACTGTTTGCCATCGCCGTCGAAAACCTGATCAGACAGCACCATCTCGACCGACAGCAGATCGCGGCTATCGGCAGCCACGGGCAGACCATCCGTCACCGTCCCGAGGCCAATTTCACCCTGCAGATCGGCGACCCGAATCTGATCGCCGAGCGCACCGGAATCACGACCATCGGTGATTTCCGGCGCCGGGATATGGCCGCCGGAGGCCAGGGAGCCCCGCTGGTACCTGCTTTTCACAGTGCGCTGTTTCGCCACCCTGAACATAACCGGGTTGTGGTGAATATCGGCGGTATGGCCAACCTGACCATTCTGCAAGCCTCAGAGACAAAGCCGGTGCTGGGTTATGATACCGGCCCCGGTAATGTTCTGATGGACAACTGGATAATGCAGCACCGGCAGGAAAGCTATGACAGGGATGGCCGCTGGGCGGCACAGGGCCGGGTGCAGCCCCAGCTTCTTAAACAGATGCTGGCACTGCCCTACTTCTGTGAGCCTCCGCCTAAAAGCACCGGCAGGGAGCAGTTTAACCTGCCCTGGCTGGAGCAGATGGTGGGGGCACTTGCAGTGAAACCGCAGCCTGAAGATGTTCAGGCAACACTACTGGAGCTGACAGCGATCACGATTGCCGATGCAATCAACAGCCACCAGTTGAGCGACCTGCAGGTATTTCTCTGTGGTGGAGGCAGCCATAACAGTCAGTTACGCAGCCGTCTATCGGAACTGCTGAAGCCCCACTATCTGAACACCTCCGCCGAACTGAACCTTGACCCTGACTGGGTTGAAGCCGCCGCGTTTGCCTGGCTGGCCTACCGTACCCTGAACCGACAGAGCGGTAACATTCCCGACGTTACCGGTGCGGCGGGTTACCGGCCGCTGGGCGCGATTCACTGGGCGACTGAATAAAGAAAATACTGATACATAAGCACCACACCCTTTGCGTTACCTAGCTATCAGTCATCTCTTCGGTGTAATGCTTATAATCGCTTCATCCAGATCCAACACACGCAGCTGTATATAGCCTGACCTGAGTGCACCCTGTTTCACAAAGTACTTCCTATTCTTACTTAGCGTTTTATGATTTTTATAGGAATCAAGCATCATTTCAGTAAACGTTCATGAAATCATAAAACGTGAGATGTAGTCCCTGCCGGAAAGACCCGAGCAATCGGAGCACGTTGAAATATGAAAAAGACTTAAAGCGTTTCAGAAAGCTTCGGCGTACCCGCTGCAGGGGCGCTTCAGAAATGAAATAGTGCAGAGGGAAGTCAGATCAACCCGTCGCCAATAACGGAATCAGCTGACGTTTATTCACCATCAGATCTGCCAATGTGTATGTTCGCATGGTATCAATAAATGCCCGCATCCCTTCAGTCAGGGCCTTTTTCAATTCACAACAGGGCAGTAACTGACAGGCTGTGGTGGTGCAATCGACACCGTCGAGATGGTTTTCTAACTGCTCGATAACCTCACCAACATTGATCGATTCAGGGCTGACCGCCAGCCGGATTCCGCCATTTTTGCCACGTATCGTCTGCACATACCCCAACTTAGCCAACTGCCCGATCACTTTAACCATATGACTCTGAGAGACCTGATAAACAGCCGCGACCTCAGCCACACTACTGAGCCGCTCCTCTTCCAGACTGGCAAGGTACATCAAGGTACGCAGACCAAAATCGGTGAAAGCGCTTAGCCTCATAGTCACTCCTGAAACGATTTAGATAGCCAATAAAAACGGGGTACAGACAACTATACCCCGTTTGATTGTCACACAATAGCAGAAGCAATCATAAACGCCGCAACAGCAGATTGCAGCAGGTCGCCAGCGCAGCAGCCGGAGGATATAGCCGGCCCCATTGTCCCAACTGGTCGGTACTGAAACAAAAGAACAGCGACATAATACCGGCAACCACTGCACTCTTAAAAAGCAGTTTCACTCTGCTCAAGCCAGACTTTCCCCTGGACCAAATACTTCATAGTGAAGTCGTTCATCGGCGATATCACGAGCTTTCAAATGTTGATAGATCGCCTTCATAAACGGCAATGGTCCGCAGAAATAATACTCAGCATCTTCCGGGCAATAGTGTTCAAGCCAGTCAGCCGTGATATAGCCCTGGTGGTCATAATCAATCCCCTGGCGGGCACCGCCGGACAGGTCATCATAGAAAGTTGATGCGGTCAGTTCAGGATAATCCCTTTTCAGACAGCGGATATGCCCGGCGAACGCATGGGAATGGCGGTTACGGGTGCCATGCAGCCAGACTATTTTCCGGGAATCCTGACTGAACAGCATCTCATTGAGCATACTCAGCACCGGCGTTATCCCCACCCCTCCGCTAATCAATACCACGGGGCGGTTATTCTGCTGCATGACAAGATCGCCTCCCGGCATATGTATCGCCAGCCGACTCCCTACCCTGACCTGCGCATGCAGATAGTGAGAGACCCGCCCCTCAGGTATACCGGCAGCCGGTGAAGGTTCCCGCTTGACTGAGATTCGATACCCTGCTGCAGTATGACGATCTGAAAGACTGTACTGGCGAATCTCTTCATGCTCCCAGTCCGGATTAACAACCTTCACACTGATAAACTGACCCGGACGGTATTCAGGTAATGGCTTGCCATCCACAGGACTCAGATAGAGGGAACGAATTTCATCACTCTCATCCACTATGCGGTTCACCCTGAAGGCTTTAAAACCAGACCACCCTTCGACCTCCGCCTGCGCATACAGCTGCTGCTCCCGGCCAATAAGGATATCCGCCAACTGTTGGTACGCTTCTGCCCAGGCTTGCAGAACAGCGTCTGTTGCAACCTCTTCACCCAATACAGCTCTGATCGCTTTAAGCAGGTTACGCCCGACAATCTCATACTGTGGCGGAGTGATATCAAGACTGAAATGCTTCATCGCGATTTTCTCGACCGCACCACCCAGAGCGCCGAGATTATCAATATTCGCGGCATATCCGAGAATAGCCGCAGCCAGGGTTGACTGCTGCCGACCGTTTGCCTGACTCGCCATATTGAATACATGCTGAAGCTCCGGATTTTCAGAGAATAACAGACCGTAAAAATGTTGTGTGATCGCCTCTCCTGATGCCTCAATTGCAGGCACCGTCGCTTTCACAATGGCAATTGTTTCTGTGTGCATAACCACCCTTAATAATTTACATAACTGATTTTTGATTTTTTGTTTAATGAAGCACTGAAGCGATACTGCAGTGCTACAGGTTTCGTTGCAGAATGTCGTAATGGCAGGTTTCTAAACACGGGAACAGCTCCCGTTCCTCAAACCGGATGTGACCTTTTAGCAGGTGCGCAAACGCCTTTAGTCCCTCGGCATCCTGAGCATGCATCAATACACGCAGTTGCCGATGCTCATCCTTAAAGCGATCCAGCAACGGCTCGTTAATTCCCTGAATCAACACCTCCTCCTCTTTGAAATGCGTATTGAGATCAGATTGCACCCCCTCGCAGACCCCGGCCCAATAACTCAGCATTACCTCAGAATCCTGTTCATACAGATTCAGCAAACGTTTGGCATAGACCAGCGCAGTGTGATGTTCCCGGCTCAAGGGCTGAAGCGTCTCTGATCTTTTCATTATCGGACTCCTGAAATGACGCCTTAATATTCATTTGAAATGAATATTATTAAGATATAATATGCATGTCAAATGAATATTAAGAGAAACAGACAATGGTTATCTGGTCTACAAGTGAAGTTAGTGTCTTTATTGCGGTTATCGGAATGATTATTTTCAAGCTCTGGAGCGTTTGGCAGGTATCGCTTAAAGCCGGGGCAAATCGTGAAGGGCGGGTTATTTTTCTGGGGCTTTTAAGCGGTCTGACAGTGTTTGGCCTGACCGCAAAAATATATATTTCGCATGTCCTGAGTTAATCAGCGAAAGACTTAAAAACAAAAAGCCAGCAGATGCTGGCTTTTGAAATGTTGTACCAACCGGATGAGCGCGAGCTCTGGCCGGGTTGTAATAACGAGTAATCAGATCGAGAAAGAGGAGCCACACCCACAGGTCGTGGTAGCGTTGGGGTTGTTAATAACAAACTGAGACCCCTGCAGGCCCTCTTTGTAATCCACCACCGAGCCCACCAGATACTGATAGCTCATCGAATCAATCACCATGGAGACACCGGCGTTCTGAATCTCGGTATCATCATCAGCAGTCGCCTCGTCAAACGTGAAGCCGTAAGAAAAACCCGCACACCCGCCCCCGGTAATATACACCCGTAGTTTGAGGTTATCGTTCTGTTCCTCTTCGATCAGACTTTTCACCTTAGCCGCTGCGGAATCGGAAAAAACCATGTCCGGCTGCTGGTCAGTCATCTCTGTCATATCTGCTCCACTTAAATCGATTTTGCCTTTATCAGGCGCTATTATCTTATTAACCAAGTAAATTAGTCAAGTATAGATAATGCCTGGTTATGGCATCATCCCTGCGTGACGCAATCCCTCGGTTTCATCAAAACCAAACATAATATTAAGGTTTTGAATTGCCTGGCCTGCAGCCCCTTTAACCAGATTATCGATCACCGACAGAACCACCACGGTATCGTCATTCTGCGGACGGAAGACACTGATACGACAAATATTCGCCCCTTTGACACTGCGGGTTTCTGGCAGGCTGCCCGCTGGCATTACATCAACAAAAGGCTCATCGGCATAGCGCTGCTCAAACAGCTCCTGCAAGCCATCCACCGGATCTTTCAGAATGCCATAAAGCGTTGCATGGATCCCCCGGATCATCGGGGTCAGATGCGGAACGAAAGTCAGGCCGACAGGTCGACCGGCAGCCTCACTCAATCCCTGCTTCACCTCCGGCAGGTGCCGGTGACCGGCCACGGCATACGCTTTCATACTCTCACTGCTTTCACACAGCAGAGAACCCACATTCGCACCACGACCTGCACCACTGACACCCGATTTCACATCCGCGATCAGTCGACGATGGTCGATCAGTCCATTTTCCACCAGCGGCAGGAAGCCCAGCTGGGTTGCTGTGGGATAACACCCGGGACAGGCAATCATCTCGGCATTTTTGATCGCATCCCGGTTGACTTCCGGCAGCCCGTAAACCGCTTTCGCCGCCAGCTCAGGACTGGTGTGCTCCATGCCATACCATTTAGACCAGAGCTCCAGATCTTTAATACGGAAATCCGCACCCAGATCAATCACCCGAACGCCACGGGCAACCAGTTCAGGCGCCATTTTCATGGCCACGCCATGCGGGGTCGCAAAGAATACCGCATCACACTGCGCCAGGGTCTCCACATCCGGTACCGTAAACTGCAGATCGTAGTGACCACGCAGGTTGGGGTACATATCGTCAATTCGCAAGCCTTCCTCAGAGCGGGAGGTAATCACCTCAACCTTAACCTGAGGGTGGTTTGCCAACAGTCTTAGCAGCTCTACGCCGGTATATCCGGTGCCACCTACGATACCTACTTTGATCACTTTGACCTCACAAATCGTTCAACGGTTTTCTATTCTGTCTGCGTATGATACAAACCCTTGGGGGGCATTACTATTGTGTACCATTAAAATAAGCGACGAAAAGCCCATCTAGCAGATCTTTCTATAAAGCACTTTTAAAAACAGGCTGACGCGTTCCGGATGTTCAAAGACTCCCTCTCATTCTCCCATTTTCGTAACCGGCTGGCCCATGCAGATGCTCTGCCGCAGCTGGTGCTACTGGGGATTATATCCGGACTGTTTTCAGGTCTGGTGATTCTGGCATTCCGGCTGTTAATCGATCTGCCACTGGAATTCTGGCTACCAGAGAATAACAGCGAAAACTTCGAAGGCTTACCCACCTGGTTACGTTTTGCCCTGCCTGTTGGCGGCAGTATCGCCACCTTTCTGCTGCTATGGAAGTTACTTCCCGCCACCCGCAAAGTCGGTGTCGTACATGTACTGGAACGGCTCAGTTACCATCAGGGGCATCTGCCGGCCAAAAATATGCTGGTACAGTTTTTTGGCGCCGTCATCGCGCTGCTAAGCGGACACGCCGTTGGCCGGGAAGGCCCGGCTATCCATCTGGGAGCGGCCTGCGGCAGCCTGATCGGCCAGGGACTCAGACTGCCCAACAACTCGCTGCGACTGCTGGTCGGTTGTGGCGTTGCCGCGGCGATCTCAGCGGCATTCAACACCCCGCTGGCCGGCGTGATTTTCTCCATGGAAGTGATTCTGATGGAGTATACCGTGATCGGATTTACCCCGGTGCTGGTGGCCTCAGTGACCGCCGCCCTGCTGATACGGGTGACCTATGGGGATGAGTCAGCATTCACTATCCCCGCCTTGCAGATTCAATCGCTATCGGAGGTGCCCTTTGTCATTCTGCTGGGGATTTTCTGCGCCCTGCTGGCAGCCGGATTTATCCGTATCATGATCCAGACACAAAAATCCGTCAGCTGGCCAATGGGCGTAAGGCTTTTAGTTGCAGGTCTGCTGACCGGACTGGTGGCGATCTGGTATCCACAGGTGATGGGGCTGGGCTACGACACGGTTTCTGAGGTGATGCAGGGCAATACAGGCCTGACACTGCTGGCAGGATTACTCATCAGCAAATGGTTGCTGACACCGATTGTGCTTGGGCTGGGCATTCCCGGCGGACTGATTGGCCCGTCACTCTACGTCGGCGCCGTAGCCGGAGCGACCTTTGCCGTGCTGATCGCCCCCTATACAGGCGAGAGTCATTCCGGTGTAGGGTTCTACGCCATGCTGGGCATGGGAGCGATGATGGGGGCAGTACTGAATGCCCCGCTGGCAGCCCTGATCGCACTGCTGGAACTGACCGGAAATCCGAATATTATATTTCCCGGTATGCTCGCCATTGTGGTCGCCAGCACCACCGTTCGCTTTTTCTTCAATCAACCGTCAATCTTTCTCAGCTCGCTTAAGGCGCAGGGGCTGGACTACCGTCAGGAGCCGCTGACTCAGGCGCTTTCCCGACTGGGTGTCGCCAGTGTCATGAATACCAGTTTTGTCCGCTGCGACCGGGTTATCGGCTGTGAGTCCGCCATAAAAGTACTGGAACAACGTCCGGAATGGCTGGTTCTGGAGGACAAGCAGGGGATTCCCCGCTATATTCTGCTGCCATCAGACCTGCAGCACTTTATTGACCGGCAGGCCGAGCGCCACGGTTTTGATCCCCAGCTTGAGCTGGACCTGATGGAAATGCCCGCCATCCGTAAAGATATCGCCTCTCTGGGTATCAACGCGACCCTGAAAGAAGCACTGGACCAGATGAACAATGAACAACTGGATGCGCTGTGGATACAAAACTACAGCAAAGAGATCACCGGCACCCTGACCCGGGAGCAGGTTGAACAGTTCTATACCCAGAAAACAGATTAACCCGCAAGCAGAGCAACAGAACAGCCGATGAAAGATTTCAAGTTACAAGGCCTGTACGCCATTACCGACAGCACTCTCATGCCCGATACAGACAGCATGCTGTTTCAGGTCGAGCAGGCGCTGCGCGGTGGAGCACAGATCATCCAGTACCGGGATAAATCAACCGATCAGACCCGGCGGTTGCAACAGGCGCTGGCGCTGCTGGATCTGTGTCATCAGTTTGACCGCCCCCTGCTGATCAATGACGACACTGAACTGGCCAAAGCCTGCCAGGCAGATGGCGTGCATCTGGGTCAGAGCGACGGCAATATCCGTCAGGCCCGCGAATATCTGGGGCCACAGGCTATTATCGGCAACACCTGCCACAGTTCGCTGGAACTGGCTCAGACCGCCTGCGACCAAAACGCAGACTACGTCGCCTTCGGCGCGTTTTTCCCCTCCAGCACTAAACCCAATGCAACCCCGGCTCCCATTGCTCTGCTAAGTGAAGCAAGATCAACACTACCCGTTCCGGTGGTAGCGATTGGCGGCATTAATATGGATAATGCAGGGCAGGTAATTTCAGCCGGGGCGGATATGATTGCAGTGATCCACAGTTTGTTTGCCTGCGAAGATATTTGCGCCCGGGCCGGACAGTTTCACAGCCTGTTTAACTGATCCGCTCACGCCACGAATTTAAGAGAGTTCAACATGTCACGTTCAGAGTCTTTATTCCAAGCCGCACAGGCCCATATCCCTGGTGGTGTTAACTCACCGGTACGCGCATTTAAAGGTGTGGGTGGTACACCGATCTTCTTTAAACGCGGTGAAGCGGCCTATCTGTTCGATGAAGACGATAACAAATATATCGACTATGTTGGCTCCTGGGGCCCGATGATTCTGGGCCATTCCCACCCGGCAGTCATGGATGCGGTCCGTAAAGTCATGGATTCCGGACTTGGCTTTGGCGCCCCTACGGCTATCGAGATCGAGATGGCCGATAAGGTTTGCGAAATGATGCCGGGAATGGACCTGGTACGTATGGTGAACTCCGGTACCGAAGCCACTATGAGCGCGATCCGTCTGGCCCGTGGTTATACCCGCCGCGACAAGATCGTAAAATTTGAGGGCTGCTACCATGGTCACTCAGACTCTCTGCTGGTCAAAGCCGGTTCCGGCATGCTGACGCTGGGCGAGCCAAGCTCTCCTGGTGTACCTGCAAGCTTGGCAGAGCACACGATTACCCTGACCTACAACGATATCGACAATGTTCGTGAAGCATTTGCCGAAGCAGGCAACGAGATCGCCTGTATTATCGTTGAACCGGTTGCCGGCAACATGAACTGCATTCCGCCTGTTCCAGGCTTCCTCGAAGGCCTGCGTGAGATCTGTGACCAGTACGGCACAGTGCTGATTCTGGACGAAGTGATGACCGGTTTCCGGGTCTCGCTGACCGGCGCACAGGGTTATTACGGCGTGATCCCTGATCTGACCACGATGGGTAAAGTCATCGGTGGCGGACTGCCGGTGGGCGCCTTCGGTGGCAAACGCGAAATCATGGAACATATCTCGCCACTCGGCCCGGTTTACCAGGCGGGCACACTGTCCGGCAACCCTCTGGCGATGGCAGCCGGTCTGGCGATGCTGAACGCGCTGGAGGAAGAGGGTTTTCACGAGAAACTCAGCGCTAAAACCGAACTACTGACGCAGGGCTTCGAAGCGATGGCACTGCGTCACGGCGTGCCATTCACCACCACCCAGGTCGGCGGTATGTTCGGCCTGTTTTTCACCGATCAGGAGCAGGTCACCTGCTTCGCTGAAGTGATGAAGTGCGATGCCGATAAGTTTGGCCGTTTCTTCCACGGTATGCTTGAAGAGGGTGTCTATCTGGCGCCGTCTGCGTTTGAAGCGGGCTTTATGTCTCAGGCGCACACCGAAGCGGATATCAACGCCACCATCGAAGCGGCTGGTCGGGTATTTGCCAAGCTGGCAGCGGAGTAACACGATTGTTGAGTCTGGCTTTAGGCGCACTGCTGATCGGTGCCTTGTTCGCAGCCTATCTGCTGCAGACAGGTGCAGTAAAACTGACGACAGAATTGGCTGATGCGCCCAGAACAACCCTGCAGGCGGGCGCTTTAAGCGCCCTCTTTATCGCCTTTTCCGCATTAGCTGAGCTGCTGCTCAACCAGACCGGCAGCGATATTGAAACCCTGCAGCGGATGTCGACCAATCTGGCCTATTATGCCGCTATCCCATTGCTGGCAACCGCTATGCTGGTCAGTGTCCGTAATAGCCACTGGGAACGTCCCGCCTGGGGACGCTGGCTGATCGGTCTGTTTGCCCTGTTTGAGCTATTACGACGCATGGAACATGGCGAAACCTATACTCAGGTGGTTGCAGTGGCCGTCAGCGCGGTCATGCTCGCAGCCGTCCTCATGACCCGCCAGAAACAGCTGCGGAGTATCACCCTGTTAGCGGCCGTCCATATGTCTATCGCCCTGCTGCTGACCGGCCCTGGCGCGCTGGTACCGGATGCGCTGTCCAACTACAGTTATCTATACCCGCTATTGCTTGCAGGCGCCCTGCCCCTTTCAGCCATAGCTATTAAAAAAACCGTCCTGTTTAATCTGAAAAAAGCCTGACCGAAGAACGCTTCAGTACAGCCGGTCAGGCTTTACCTATCAAAGATAGAGTGCGCTTCTTCCCCTAATCCCCTCACGATCTGCCACTGGAATTTCACCCTGATCTGATGCACTATCCGTCAGATTGGATGAGAGACTTTATCTGTGCTCCAGCAGCCGCAACCGACAAGGAATCCCCATGATTACCCCCGCCTATTGTCAAACCATGGCCCGCTACAACGCCAACATGAATGACCAGCTCTACAACGCCTGCGCCACGATTGCGGATCAACAACGCCGGGCGGATATGAAACTGTTCTTCAAATCGATCCATGGCACTCTGGATCATCTTATGTTTGGCGATATTGCCTGGTTATCCCGCTTTATGGGGAAGGATAGTGAAGTGCCTGAATTTGGCGCCATTCTTTACCCGGATTTCTCTGAACTCGCTGAGGCCAGAAAAGAGTGGGACCAGAAAATCATCGAGTGGGCGGATCATCTGGAGCAAAGCTGGCTGGAAAGCGATTTTTCCTATGTCAGTAAAGTGGATGGAAGCTCGCGGACCAAACCTGCATGGTTGCTGGCAACCCATATGTTCAACCACAGCACTCATCACCGGGGACAACTCACCGCGGCCCTGAGCCAGCTGGATATCGATTTTGGTGTGGCCGATCTGCCCTTTGTGCTTTAAAGCAAACGTGCAAAAAGGGTCAACCCGGAAACATCAGCATGATTAACAATCTGACCTTTATAAGCCTCATCCAAATGTGCTGATATACTGTACTGATATAAATTAACCACCACGGTATGATTTCCATCACCCTGTAGCAGGACGCCGGTTATGAAGAGCTTTCTCCGAGAGAACCCCACGATCGCTTTTGGTCTGGGCTTGCCATTGCTGCTGGTGACACTGTTCTTACTGATATCCGGAATACCCGCGCTTCTGGTCGCCCCGCCACAGTATGATCTGCTGTTCGCCACTGAATACTATAACTACCAGAACGGGGTCCAGATTTCGGTTATCAACCGCTCGGTTCAGGTCATTGATCAGGGCAATATGCCCAACAACCAGAAGCCCCGGATCTGGCGCTACAATGCTCAAACCGGTGCGGTGCAGGAGATCGCTTTTATTCTGCCGCCAAGACCGGTTGTTTCCGGGCAAAACAGGGCTAACGAAAACCAACCTGCCGCGACGGACGAGAGACCCGAAGCCAGCATTATCAATCTGCCTGATCTGGACGGTGTAACGGTTGATTCATCCAGCATTGCTCCGGATGGATACGAATTCAGCATCGGCAATAGCACGTCCCGTAATGTTTTTGGTGGCCTGTTTTACTCCTCACGTTATCGCAACGCAGCGGTGCTGAGCAAAAATGGACGGACTATCCGCCTGCCAGATATGGCTGGCCGCTACTACCGGGGTAACACCCACTTCATAGGCTGGGTCATACCTTCATGACGGCACTATTGGTATTTATCGTCATCATCGTGCTGATTGGCGGGGGAATCTGGGGATGGCCGCTGCTGGCAGGCTTACTTGGAATCGCCAGCGTCACGGATAAAGCCGGTGCGTTAAACCATATAACGCAGCTGATGAACAGATATGATATTACCCCCGACGATATCGATACCGCCTTTCATCAACAGACCTCTGCCAGAAGCGATGCTGACAATCGCAGCAAAGGCGATATTGCCAGAACGCTGTTTGCCTACCTTGGCGGGATTTTTATTCTCGCAGGGATCAGCACCTATATCAGTATGTTCTGGGATAGCATGGGCAGTGTAATGCGGGTTCTGATGACTCTGGGAGTGGGTTATATCCTGCTTATTGTCCTTGTCGCAGCGCTGCATGAGAGAAGATATCCCAGACTCATTCTGCCACTGACCATTACCTCAGTATGCATGCTGACCAGCGGCTGGTTTGTTCTGATTCACGAACTCTATCCCCGGGGCGACAACTGGCGGGCTGCCACACTGTGCGTGTTTGCGGTGATGGCCCTGCATCAGGGAGCGTTGTTCTTTAAATATCGACGCACGGCTCTGCTGTTTACCAGCCTGTTTTTCAGCTATGGCTTTTTAGAAGTGGGGCTCGATATGCTCGGTGTCCCCATCGCCTATATTTCCATTGCGTTGGGAGCCTCCGTTTTTCTGGTGGGAACCGCTCTGGAAAAAACCCCTTACAAACTGCTTGCTGAACCGGCTCTGCTGATTGGCACCTGCTGGCTCAACAGCGGTTTATTTGATCGCATTGATCTGTTCACATCGACCAATTGGGCCAGCCTGATTACGGGCGTATGCATCGTCTTTACCGCTTACGGAATGCACAAATCGGCACGTTATCCACGGCTGGTAGCACTGGGTTATTTCCTCGGCTCGATCATGGCCTATAGTGGTTTGTTCGACCTGGTGCAGAACACCTCAATAGAACTCCTCTATCTGGCGGTAGCCGCATCGGGGCTTTATGCCTGTGTAGTGCTGCAAAGCCGGGCTCTGTTGTTAACCACAGTCATCGCGATGCTGGGCTTCATGGTCTATTTCTCTGAGAAGTATTTTGCTAACTCGCTGGGCTGGCCAGTCACGCTGGTTCTCCTCGGGCTCGCTTTTCTCGGTATAGGAGCACTGGCCATCAAAGTAAAACAACGTATCTGAGCAATCATACTGAACTGCACTTCCCATTGTCCGTTATATTGTCCGCTACAATAAATATTTAATATCAGAAACTTATAGACAGGCACTGAGTAACTCTATACAGTGATCAGCAGCTAGAAAGAAGTCTCATATTTACATCCTACATTTCGTTGTTTTATTCGTAACACCACGTCCTGCAGTTTCTAAGTCTCAGTCTACATTTTGATGCAATTCAAGCCTTTTGAAGGCACTACTTTATTTATATTTCAGGATATTATTATGTCTAATACAACGACTGGCACGGTTAAATGGTTCAACGAAACTAAAGGTTTTGGTTTCATCGAGCAACTATCCGGTCCCGATGTTTTCGCTCACTTCAGCGCAATCGTCAGCGATGGTTTCAAAACTCTGGCAGAAGGCCAGCAAGTACAGTTTACCGTTACCAGTGGTCCTAAGGGTCCTCAGGCTGAGAACATTGTAGCTATCTGATCGATAGCTCCATTTAAAAAAGGGCAAACCTTGCGGGGTTTGCCCTTTTTTTATCTCTTTTTTTTGGGAGCAGCTCAGCCAACCGGGATAATCAGTGACCAAACGCCCGCAATCCCTGCAGATCATGCACCTGGATCTCAGCCCCGTTAACTTCGATAAGCCCCTGAACTTTCATCTCTTTAATCAGTCGGGAGAAAGTTTCTGGCTGCATGCCTAACTGCGATGCGATCAGCTGCTTGGCCATCGGTAACAGGAAGACACACTGCTTTGCCGCCGGATCCGGCGCCAGCCCGAACAGGTAATTCCCCAGCCGGTGACGGGTGTTTTGCAGGGTCAGGGTTTCGATCTCTTTAATCCGCCGGTGCAGCTTAACCGCCATGGTACCCATCAGTTTCATCGCGCTCTCGGGCGCTGCTAGCAGCATATCTTTGTAAAGTTTATTAGGAATCACCATCACTTCGGTACTACCCATGGCCGCTGCATTGACCGGATAACGTATCTGATCCATAAACATCAGGGCCTCGGCAAAGGCCTCGCCGGCACGGATCACTTCGATCACTTTGGTCTGACCGTCAGGGGACACCCGAAATAGTTTCATCGTACCGCTGAGCACCAGATAGAAACTATGTGCTTCGCCTCCCTGACTAAACAGGGTTTCATCATTTTTCAATTTAAGAGTGCGACAGTGCTGCAACAGTGTTTCCTGGGCCTGTTGCGACAACGATGAAAACAGGAAGTGCTCACCGATAACCGCCTGTAATCTGGATTCTGACATCGTAGTGTTATCCGTTAGTAGAGGATCAATCGCACTATCATAACCGGAGTTTTGCGAACCACCAGTGTCTATATTCACTTTTTTACCCGGCATACAATTTTCCTGTCAGGGTCATATAAAGTTGCGGCAAGCGTTTCGGTAACTGTTCCGCCTGGCGAATAACCGTATAGCCCTGCACGCCAAACAGATAGGGCAGATACTGACTGGCATCGGCATCAATGGTGATACAGAACGGAATCAAGCCCTGACTGCGGGCCTGTTGAATCGCTTTACGGGTGTCCTCGACACCATGTCGTCCTTCATAGCGATCCAGATCATTAGGCTTACCATCGGTCAGAAGTAACAACAGCTTTTTCTCTGCACTCTGGTGACTCAGCAACTCGGTTGCATGACGAATGGCCGCCCCCATCCGGGTATAGAAACCAGGGCTCATATCGGCAATACGCCCTCTGATACCGGCATCGTAGGTTTCATTAAAATCTTTGATGCAGTTAAAGCGTACATGCTGACGCCGGCGGGATGAAAATCCATGAATAGCAAACTGATCGCCACTGGCGTGCAGGCTTTCAGCAAACAGATGTACTGAATCCCGGATCACATCGATCACCTGTTGTTCATTATTCACCCAGGCATCGGTCGAGAGCGACAGGTCTGCTAACAGCAGACTGGCGATATCCCTTACCAGCGGGCGCTTCTGACAATACAAGCGGGGATCACCGGTGTATCCGGAGGGATTATTGGCAACCGAGCCACGGTAATCAAGATACGCATCCAGATTCAGCTTATCCCCCTCATACTGCCCCCGAATCCACTGCGGGCTGAGCGACAGGCTTTCAAACTGGCGCCGCAGCCGGCGCGCCGGCTTCTGCAAATGCTGCGGCAGTTCAGCGTCAACCGCATGCCGGCTGCGCATCGGAATGATGCGACAATAGTCGCTGAGCAGGCGGCTTTTTTTATAATCCCATTCCGGATAAAGAATGCCCTCGCTGAGCGGAATATCGTCCTCCTGTGCGGAGGGCAGATCCAGATCGAACTTTATCCGGCTGGCCACTGTGGAATTGTCCTGTGTGACCGACATTTTATCGATATCGTTAGCAATACTTTCGGCCTGATCAGGGTTATCTTCCTCATCCGTGCTGCGATCCATCTTGATAAACTCGGCAAAGGAAAACAGATCCGCCTCATGACGCACCCCCAGAGTGGCCCCCTGCTCATCCGGTTTATCCACCCGTTCGGCCTGCCGCCGCCGCTGCTCTGCCTGTCGGGTTTCCCCCTGCGAAGCCTGACGATCGCTGATCTCGCCATCAGCCGCCTGCCCGCCACAACGAGGCGCATCCGGATGCAACCACAGCGCTACCGGTGCCGGGGCATACTTACCATCGGGCAACTCAGTCACCGAACCGGGAACCTTCAAAGCCTGTTGAATCGCTCTCTCCTGCGCGGCCGCATCATACTTCAGGCTGGCGGGTGCAGGCCGTAATGCGATATATGCCTTTACCAGCCGCTGATAGCGTTGCCGCAACCCCTGATACCGCTGCAGGGCCTGACAGGTGCGTTGCTGGCTTTCAACAATCCAGCTGGTATCAGGGAGAGTCTCTGCTGCGATCGGGGTGCCGGCCAGTGCCGCCAGCCAGAAATACAGATCCCGGTTCAGTTGCGGCTCGGCAAACAGATCCAGGCAGGCGGGCAGATAAAGACAGCTTTCATCCTGCCAGGCCAGTTCGGCTTTACGTCCGGTACCTGCCACCCGGTGTAACCAGCTACGCCGCG
Source organism: Amphritea atlantica (assembly GCA_024397875.1). Taxonomy (NCBI): domain Bacteria; kingdom Pseudomonadati; phylum Pseudomonadota; class Gammaproteobacteria; order Oceanospirillales; family Oceanospirillaceae; genus Amphritea; species Amphritea atlantica. The sequence goes on along the minus strand of CP073344.1, from coordinate 57,504 downwards.
CCTGATGCAGGGTCGCGGTGGTGGCACTGATACGCAACGCGCTATTGCCCCCCAGAGCCCGATAAAATACGCCCAGCGGGCCACTGACCTGATCCAGCTTCACTGCCGCCTGCGGATGCCCCTGATGGGCCATCCGGGTGATAAAGCGATCCCATAGCTGACCGACCCGCTCTTCCATCGCTGTATTCTCCTGTGCAATCAGATAATGATGGTTTAATCAGTGCGACCAAAAGCCGCCTGCACCAACTCCATCAACCCGGCAATGGTGTCCTGATCATCACTCAACGGCTCAATCATGCCCGCCCGGCAGGCCTTCACCGGATCAAACCCGGTACTGATCAGGGTTGCGGTATACACCAGCAGGCGGGTACTGGCCCCCTCTTCCAGATCCTGATCTTTCAGCTGCCGTAAACCGTTAGCCAGAATCACCAACTGCTCGGCTATCGCTTTATCCACCGCGGTCTCATTCAGCAACACCTCAACTTCGGCTGCGGCTGGCAAATAATCAAAGCTCATCGAGACAAAGCGCTGCCGGGTGCTGGGCTTCATCCCCTTCAGCAGATTCTGATAGCCTGGGTTATAGGACACCACCAGCATGAAATTATCCGGCGCCTGCAAGGTTTCACCGGTGCGATCGATCGGCAGAATCCGCCGGTCATCGGTGAGCGGGTGAATCACCACGGTGGTGTCTTTACGCGCTTCCACCACTTCATCCAGATAGCAGATACCGCCGGTACGCACGGCCCGGGTCAGCGGCCCATCGCTCCAGACGGTTTCGCCATCGCCGATCAGGTGACGCCCGACCAGATCCGACGCACTCAGATCATCGTGACAGGCCACGGTATACAGCGGCAACCCCAGCCTTTCGGCCATATAACTGATGAAACGGGTCTTGCCGCAACCGGTCGGCCCCTTTATGAGTACGGGCAGCCGGTGCTCATAGGCATGCATAAAGAGTTCAATCTCATGCCCCTGCGGTTCATAAAACGGCAGCGTCTCTGCCGTATTCAGTTGAGAAACAGTGCTCATAACGCATCTCCGAAAACATTCACTTTACGGCTTCAAAAGGCATAGGTCAGACTGATACAAACTGCCAGCACCGGAATATAGGCCAGCATTAACCCACGCCACATCAGCGGAGCCTGTTTCAGCCCCATGAAATACTCCACCAGCAGACTGGCTTTAATCACGCTACCCAGCAGCACTATAGCCACCAGTCCAAAGGTTATCCGGTAAGACTCTGTCAGCAGCGCCATAGCAATGGTCAGCAGTAACAGCAGCAACCACAGCCCGGTCAGTGTGTATTTACCCGTCATCAATCTTACCCTCCCACGCCTCATCAGCCTTGTAGTACATACACCAGTGGAAACAGCATCAGCCATAACAGGTCCACCATATGCCAGTAACAGGCGCCGCTCTCAAACTCATTCATCCGTTCACGGTGATAACTGCCCCGGTACACCTTGTAGCTGAGGAACAGCAGCACCAGCATGCCCAGAATCACGTGCAGCATATGAAAGCCGGTCAGGCCGAAGTAGAAGAAATAAAAATCATTACTCCCCAAGCCAAACCCAAGTTCCGCCAGGTGCTGATATTCAACGCTCTTTACCCCCAGATAGAGCCCGGCGCAGGCCAGCGCCAGCAACAGATTGATCACGCTGACCATTCGCTGATTGTTTAACAATGCCCGCTGCGCGATAACCACGAAATAACTGCTGGTCAGTAGCGCCAGAGTATTTATCAGTCCGGCACTGGTGCTGACAGAGGCCTGTCCCTGAGCAAATATCTCCGGATAACGTACCCGGGTAATCGCAAACAACAGAAACAACAGCGCAAATACACTCAGTTCGGCAAAGATAAACAACCAGACAGCAAAGTCTCCCGGGAGAGTTTTCACTGCGGTAACCGGTTGCGGGTATCCAACAGCGTTCATCTTTCACTCTCCTTAGCACTATCCTTAGCACTATCAAGTTCCAATACCGGAATCATCCGATCACTATCCGCCGAGCGCCGCTGATCACCTGCGGTCCAGTGCAGCAGGCCGCCATCCGGGTTATCTTTCTGTACCTCGTTGCAGGCATGTATACATTCACTACACTGGGTACAGGTAAATTTGCGGCGCTTGATACTGCGCGCGGGTAAGCGCATGGGACACGCAGTATCACAGGCATTATTACAGTCCTTGCACAACGCAGCTCTGCTGCTGTCAAAACTGACCATCAGTGCTTTGGGATTCATCATCCACAACAGGCTTTGCAATACCCCCAGCGCACAACCATATTTACAGAACAGATGCCGGGCAAACAGAAAGTCGCTGAGAAACGCCAGCGTGGCGACGCCGAGAAACCACGCCCGCCCCCCACTTAATAGCAGTTGCCACAGATCACGGTACAGCTCCAGCGGTGGTACCAGATAACCCAGCAATCCGACAGCCCATATCAAAGCGATCGCCGTACTACTGACAATCAGCATCAGCCAGGCGCTCAGGCTGTGAGGTTTACTGCCTTTTTCCCAGATAGTGGGCCGACCGATCAGCCTCTGCATCTGCCCGTTAATCAGCTCCACGACTGAAAAATGGGGACACAACCAGCCACAATAAAGCCGGCCATATCTGGCGGCGATCCAGATTCCGGCAACCACCAGCACCACAATGGGCAGCAGTATCCGCAACAGAATCTGTACTGCAGCATCGGAACCACCCGCCCCGGCAACCGCCTGATCGATACCCAGTCCCAGCGACTGCCCAAACAGAATAAAATGCCCCTGAGTCAGGTCATAGCGGAACAGATCGGTTACGGGTGCCAACAGAAACAGAATGAAGAAGACACTGCGGCTAAGGTTTCGGTAGAACTGCTGAGGCTGGTACATCAGAATATCCAGAAGCACTCCCCCGCTGGGGAGGAGTGCATTTCCCGTTAGTCGGAAATCACATTTTCAGCTTTGACCAGACGCGCTTCTTCTCCCTTGATAAAGAAGCTGGTGATATACACCACCAATCCGATCAGGAAGATCACACCCGCGACTTCACGCAGCCAGTAGAACAGTGAAATCTGATCCTGAACCATCATGAATGGCAGGGGATTTTCGCTGTAGCGCTGCAGATAGACCTGCAGAATTCCGGCACCGGTCAGGAACAGGGTAATAAACACCATAGACACGGTCATTAGCCAGAAGGCCCACATCTCAGCGACCTGTGATTTATTGCTGTTCGCCGCATCCCGGCCATTCAGCATCGGCATCGCATAGGAGATCATCGTCAGGACGATCATCACGTAGGCGCCGTAAAAAGCCATGTGACCGTGGGCTGCAGTGATCTGCGAACCGTGAGTGTAATAATTCACCGGAGCCAGCGTATGCAGGAAGCCCCAGACCCCGGCCCCCAGGAAGGCCATCACTCCGGTGCCCAGCGCCCACAGCGTCGCGGCACGGTTCGGATGCTGACGGCGGCGTTTGTTTACCATATTGAAGGCAAACAGCGTCATCATAAAGAACGGCACCGGCTCCATCGCAGAGAACACCGAGCCGATCCACAGCCAGTAATCCGGAGTACCGATGTAGTAATAGTGGTGACCGGTGCCCAGCAGGCCGGTAATCAGCGCCATCGCAATGATCATATACAGCCACTTTTCAATAACCTCCCGATCGACACCGGTAATTTTGATCAGGGTAAATGCCAGGATCGCACCCAGAATCAGTTCCCAGACACCCTCGACCCACAGATGTACCACCCACCACCAGAACATCTTGTCCAGCACCAGGTTATCGGGGTTGTAGAAGGAGAACAGGAAGAACACCGCCAATCCTAGTAGTCCCAGCATCAGAACCATGGATATAACAGTCTTGCGGCCCCGCAAAATGGTCATGCCAACATTAAACAGGAAGCCCAGCGCCACAATCACAATACCAATCTTAGTGATTGTCGGCTGTTCAAGGAATTCCCGCCCCATCGTCGGCAACAGGTCATTACCGGTAATTTTGGCCAGCGTTGCATAAGGCACCGCCAGATAACCGACAATCGTCAGTGCGCCAGCAACCAGAAATACCCAGAACAGCAGCAACGCCAGTTTTGGTGAGTACAACTCGGTTTGAGATTCCTCGGGCACCAGATAGTAAGTCGACCCCATAAAGCCAAACAGCAACCACACAATCAGCAGATTTGTGTGCACCATACGGGCAACGTTGAAAGGTATTTCCGGAAACAGGAAATCACCCATAACATATTGCAGACCCATGATCAGGCCGAACAGGATCTGTCCGACAAACAGGGCAATTGCCGCAATAAAATACGGTTTCGCAACCGCTTGAGATGTATATTTCATAAACGCCCCTTAGCCCTGAATATTCGGTGGCCAGTTATTGGCTTTGATTTCTGAGGAGTATTTCAGGAACGCTGCTATCGCATCCAGTTCCTGATCAGTCAGGTTAAACTGAGGCATACTGCGGCGCCCTGGAATACCATTCACCGGACGGCTCTGGATAAACCCTTTAATCGCCTCTTTACTGTGGCCGAAGCGCTCATAAACATTACCCAGTTCCGGCGCGAAATATGCCCCTTCGCCCAGTAACGTGTGGCAGCCAATGCAATTATTGTCTTCCCAGACCTTCTTACCGAGAGCAACCTCTTCAGTCAGGTTCTGGCGGTTATCCTGTTCAGGTAAGCCCCGCACGGAGTGTGTGGTCAGTCCTATCAGCAACAGAAAGAAGAACAAGCTTCCTCCGAAGAAGATATTCCTGGCCATCGATTTGGTAAACGTTTCGTTCATAAGGTATCTCCAACCCTTAAACTGTGGCCGACAACCAGAAACGGTTGTCTTATAGCAATTCACTACGTGCCACAATTGTCGCCACTTACCTAAACGCGACCTTGACCACCGTCAATTTCCAGAAAATACCCGAGCGTTTTTATAGGTTTTTAGAAAGATCTGAGCTATTAATGAGCATATGAATAGATTTTCAACAGGTTGAAGACCGCTATGCGCCACCCCGGATCGCCATCAGACAGAAACCAACTGGCTATCGCCGCTGAGTCACTTTATCTGATCAACTTACTGGCGTTGCCCGGCATTGCGTTACTGATACTCTGTTATCTGCGCTGGAAATACCGGCACAGCAGCAACGCTCTGGGTCGCTGCCATCTGCAGCAAGCCTGCCTGATAACCGGGTGGTTTTGCCTGATTGTGATGGGTGGGGGAGTAACGCTCTGGATTTTACTGGCAGGCAGTGCGGCGGGAATCGCTATGATGCTGCTCTATCTGATTGTGATGCACACCGGTTTTGTTCTGCTGGGTATCTTCGCTTTAGCGAAAGCAATCAGCGGCCAGCACTTTCACCCGGGAAGCCGGGGGTGCCCGGAAACCCGCATTGAGCATTAGGGTTATAGCTGATTTCATAAACCAGCTATCGGCTCCGTACCGACTAAAGCTTTGATCTTCAGACGATTAAACAAAGATGAACCGCTATTCAGTCAAGCTGCAATGGCCGGGGGTGCCCCGGCATTTAAGTCGTTGTCCTGAATCTTTGCTACGCAGATTCAGCACTGAAAAACTCCTGTCTGACGCTGGCATCAGTACAAACGGGCTTTATCCCGGGCAGCCGCAGCACCACTGTGATCACCGCCTTCGCTGCGAATATCGGCAATCAGAATCCATAACCTGCGCTCCAGTGCAGACTGTCCCCGGGCCAGTGTCAGGCCTTTCAGGGCAAACTGTTCCGCCTGCAGATACTGCCCCTGCTGACGACGCAAATCGGCCAGCTGCATATACACATGAGGATCCCGGGGAGCGATCCGCTGCGCCCGTTCAAGGCTGCTTTGCGCGGCACTGAACTCACCCTGTTTCTGCTGCGCCACAGCGCCCTGAAGCAGGGCAATGACAGCAGGATTACTGCTGGAGACCGGTGTTGGCGCAGCAACCTGACTGCTCATCTGACTGCTCGCCGGACTGCTCACGACGGTGAATCCCTGAGCGGTATCCACCGGCGTAGTCACGGCGGTTCCTGAACTGACATTCTGATCGATCATCACCCCGTTTCCGGTTGTCGAGCGGGATACCGAACGATCTTCAACAATGGGGTTTATATTGGCATTACCGCCCATACACCCCGCCAGCAATGATGTTAAGAGCAGCCCGCAACCCGTTGTTATAACTTTACTCATCTGTCTATTCCGTTCTGAACCAGCGCTTGAAAAGATCAAGCGGATTACTGATAACATTATCACCGCACCCGGACGATTCCTTAGGTTCAGTGCCTTCAATAAATGGCAATTGACGGGCTCCCACACAGCCTTCACCCGACATCAGACCGGAGGAATCTTCGACCCAGTGATAAGTGATGGTGTCCGGCCGTTCCGCCATGAAAGGCTGTGGCCGGGCCTGTGCCATAAACTCGGTCCATACCCGCAGCGCACCACTACTACCGGTCAGAGGCAGCGGTTTATTATTATCCAGCCCCAGCCAGACAACCGCCAGCCGGTCGCCGGCAAACCCGGCAAACCAGCTGTCACGCTGATCATTGGTGGTGCCGGTTTTACCCGCTACCGTAAGCTCCTGCGGCAACCGATTATACACCGAACGGGCAGTGCCCTCGCGCACAACTTCCTGTAAACCGTACTGAATCAGATGCACCGGACCGGAAGCTACCGTCTGCAGAATATTGTACGAATAGCGTGACAGCTCCTGATTCTCATTATCCGTCACCATCCGGATAGCCCGCATCGGCACCTGAAAGCCGTTTCCGGCGATAGTCTGATAAAGCTGCGCCACTTCCAGTGGCGATAAAGCCGTAGAACCGAGCAGCATCGAAGGGAACTCATCGACATCTCGCTGCAATCCCAGCCGTTTCAGCATATCCACCACTTTCGGTGTGCCTACCTCAAGCCCCAGACGGGCTGAAGACTGATTGTAGGAGTGTGCCAATGCCGTATGCAACGGTACCGGACCGTGACTGGTGCGGCTGTAATTCTGCGGTTGCCAGACATCGCCGTTTGGCAGCTTCACCTCGACCGGCTCATCCTCGATAACCGAAGCGAGACTATAATCCCCTTCCAGCGCAGCCAGATAGACCACCGGTTTAATCAGCGAACCGACCGGGCGCAGGGTATCCAGAGCCCGGTTAAAGCCCTGGTAGCGGGTGTTTCGACCGCCGACAATGGCCAGCACTTCGCCACTCAGCGGGTTACTCACCACCATACTGCCTTCCAGCTCTTTGATTGATGATCCATGACGCTGCTGCAATTTACCGATGACACCGACCAGGCTGTTTTCTGCCCGGGTCTGAGCGATCGGATCCAACGCAGTAAACACCCGCAAGCCATCACTGTTGAGGGCCTCTTCGGGATACTCTTCCCGCAGTTGCCGTTTCACCAGATCCAGATAGGCCGGATAAGCACCTTTAAGCAGACTCTGCTGTTTCACCACTCCCAGGGGTTGAGTCTCCGCCGCCAGCCGCTCCTCCGGGGAGATGCTACCCTGCTCCTGCAGCACCTTCAGCACCAGATTGCGGCGCTCGGTGGCTCGCTGAGGATGACGACGGGGGTCATAGAAAGAGGGGCCCTTGACCATGGCCGCCATCAGCGCGACCTGATGCAGTTTCAACTCGCCGATCGGCTGAGCGAAGAGATACTGGCTGGCCAGACCGAAGCCATGAATCGCCCGGGAGCCCTCCTGCCCCAGATACACTTCGTTGAGATAGGCTTCGAGGATCTCATCCTTGCTATAGTGCAGATCCAGCAATACCGCCATCGGAATCTCAGTCAGCTTACGACTCAGAGAGCGTTCAGAACTAAGGTAGAAGTTCTTAATCAGCTGTTGCGTCAGGGTGCTGCCCCCCTGTACAAATCGTCCGGCTTTAAGATTGGCCACCATCGCCCGGGTAATCCCCCTGGGAGAGATACCGAAATGACTGTAATAGTTACGGTCCTCAATAGCGATCAGTGCATCCACCAGATGGGGTGGTGCTTCAGACAACTGAATCAGATCACGATCTTCATTATCTTTGGGGTAGATCCCTCCAATCAGCACCGGTTCTAAGCGCGCCAGCGGCAACTGACTGCCGGACTCATCACGGATACGGGTGAGCGTATCGCCGCTGAAATCAATCAGCAGTTTACGGGCGCTCTCCTGTCCGTCGGGGAAATCAAAACCACGGGTAAAAACCCGCACCCGTGAGGTAGCCCATTCAGCACTACCCGGCTGAGAGGCCCGGGAGGTGAACTGATACCCCAGCCCTTTCAGCTCAATTTTCAGATCGTCCCGACTCAGCTGCTGACCGGGAAACAGCTCCAGAGGACGGGCATAGACTTTCGCCGGCAGCGCCCAGCGTTTACCCTCAAACTTAGCCCTGACCTGAGCATCAAGATAAACCAGCCCGGCGGCGGCAATAACCAGCATCACCAGGGAGACTTTCAGAAACAGTTTAAATAGCCGACGCTTCCAGGAGGGCTTATTTGACTTCGTTTTGCGACTCTTTTGGGAACGGGATGCTGCTGCCCCTCTCTTTTTTGCCATTGGCTACGTATAATCCTCTGTGAATTCCGGCAATTACTTAAAAAAATATGACTCCAGAACTGATCAAAGCCCTGTCAGAACCAAACAATTATCCTCATCCGGTCTCCGAGATCCGGGTGATTGAGACGCATATCTCCTGGGTAATTCTGACCGGTGAGATCGCCTATAAAATCAAAAAACCGGTCGATTTTGGTTTCCTGGATTTTACCAGTCTGGAGAGTCGCAAACACTACTGTAATGAAGAACTCCGCCTGAATCAGCGATTAGCTCCGGATATTTATCAGGAAGTGATCGCGATTTGTGGCTCGCCGGCCAACCCTAAATTAACCCGCCAGGAATTAACCAATCCTGAACCGGCCACTATCCCCTCAACAAAACTTGCTTCAACGGCAGCGGCATCGACGAATTCTGACGCGCGCGCTGCAGATATTGACAACGCAGGGGTGGATAGTTCTGCACAACCGTTCGAGTATGCCGTAAAAATGCGGCAGTTTGACGATGCCCTGCGGTTAGACCGCCTGTTACAGAAAAGCGCCCTGACCAACGCTCATATTGACGCGTTGAGTCAGCAGATCGCTGAGTTTCATCTCGCTGTACCCCATGCCAGTAACGACGGCCCCTGGGGCGAGACGGACACCGTCTGGCGGGTGGTCAGCGATAATTTCGCTCACACAGGCGAGCATCTTGACTCCCTCGATGACTGGATGGAACTGCAGCAACTCGCCTATCAGGTCAGCCAGCAGTTCCGCAGTCTGTCTTCAAAGATTGAACAACGCAAGCGCGAGGGCAATATTCGTGAGTGCCACGGTGATCTGCACCTGGCCAATACCACCCTGCTGGAAAATCAGGTCAGACTGTTTGACTGTATTGAGTTCAATCTGGAGTTCCGCTGGATAGACACCATCTGTGATCTGGCCTTCCTGCTGATGGACCTGGAAGCCAATCAACAGCACGCTTTTTCCAACCGCTGCCTGAACCGCTATCTGGAGATCACCGGCGACTACGACGGCACCCAGCTACTTAATTTTTATAAGGGCTATCGGGCGATGGTGCGTGCCAAGGTTGCAGTGATCGGCAAAGAACACAACCTGGAGGTGTACCGCCGCTATATCAAGCTGGCTTTAAGTTATGCCAACAAACCCTCCCCGGTGCTGTTCCTTATGCACGGTGTTTCCGGCAGCGGAAAAAGCTATCTGAGCCAGCACTTGCTGGAACACAGCGGCGCGATCCGTATCCGCTCAGACGTTGAGCGCAAGCGCCTGCACCGGGAGCTCAGTCTGAAAGGGGAAAAGCTGGAGATGTATGGCAATGAGATGAATGCCCATACCTTCAATCATCTTAAAGCACTGACCAAGACACTGCTCAGAGCAGGCGAAACCGTGATCGTTGATGCAACCTTTATTCGTGAGCGTACCCGTCAGAGCTATATCCGTATAGCTAAAAAACTGGGGGTTGAGATTCGCATAATATCCTGTACCTGCAACCAGTTGTTGATGGAGCAACGCCTGGAGCGCCGCGAAGCAGAGGGGTCGGACCCATCAGATGCCGATGTGAAGATCATGCGACAACAGCAGAAAACCGGGCAGCCATTAACCAGAGCAGAACAACACTACTGTTACAAAGTGGACACCAACTCAGCTAACCCGATTGAAAGCCTTTTCGAAATGATCAGACAGGACCCCCTGATCACACTGCCTGTAAGTGACTGAGTAGTTTAACGCAGTGCTGCGATTCCCGGGTCTGACTTAATAAAGGCCTGGCCCATTAAGCGTCAACGGCCTGAGATTAAATAACCAAAGGCAGCGTCATTTAACACCCGGCTGGCTGATAAAAACAGGGCCTGATACGGTTTCAACTTTTCGTACCGATACCTGATAAAGTGCGCTGAGATGCGCTGCCGTCATCACCTGGTCAACCGTTCCTGCGGCAACCATCTGTCCCTGCTGCAACAACACCACCCGGTCTGCCAGTTGTGCTGCCAGGTTAAGATCATGCAACACACAACAGACCGATACTCCGGCAGCGGCTACCGCCCTGATCTGTTGCAGCAGTATCTGCTGATATCGCAGATCCATCTCACTCACCGGTTCATCAAGCAATAACACCTGACAATCGGAACCGGTCTGAGCCAGCACCCTGGCAACCTGCACCCGCTGCTGTTCACCTCCGGAGAGGGAGGTATAGTCCCGCAGTGCCAGCGACTCAAGTTCAAACTGCTGCAGACAGGCGCTAACCCTTGCCGCAGTTGCATCCCGATTGAGCATCAACGGATAGCAGCCCAAAGCCACCACCTCTTCGACCCGAAAGGGAAAATTGAGCGGCTGCTGCTGGGTATACATCGCCAGATAGCGCGCCCTGAGCTGCGGCTCCATCCCGGACAACGCAACCCCCTCCAGACAAACCTCACCGCGGTCCGCCGGATTCAGGCCGCAAAGCAGCCCCAGCAGGGTTGATTTGCCCGCCCCGTTGGGTCCCAGCAATACGGTAATCTCTCCCGGATGCAGCTCCAGAGAGATATTCTGCAACAGCGTTTTGCCGTTTCGTTTCAGGCTGAGGCCGGACGCCGTTAACATACTCTCAGCTCCCGCTTACGCCGGGTTAACAGCAACAAAAAGAATGGCCCGCCCACCAGCGCAGTGACGATGCCCACCGGCAGCTCTGCCGGACTCACCAGCAGCCGCGAGACGATATCAGCAACGGTCAGCAACACCGCCCCCAGCAGACCCGACAAAGGCAGCAGGCGGCGATTATCGGGACCGGTTAACAAGCGCACCAGGTGGGGCACGACCAAGCCAACAAAACCGATAATACCGGTCAGCGCCACCACCGCTCCGACACCCAGAGCGATTAACAGGATCATGACACGCTTACAGCGCACCACATCCAGCCCCAGTAATCCGGCCTGCTGCTCTCCCAGCAACAGTATGTTGAGCTTTTGCCCATAGCGGGGCAACAACCATAGCACCGGTACAGCCGCTGCCAGCAGCACCAGCAGATCCTGCCAGCGGCTATGACTAAGACTGCCCAGCAACCAGAAACTCAACTGCCGCAACTGCTGATCCGCCGCCAGGTATTTCAACCCGCCAAGGCCGGCCAGCGCAATCGCATTGATGGCAATGCCACACAGCAGCATATTGGTGACCGAAACGCCCTGCAGGGTGACCGACAACCGGGCCACCAGCAGCGTGGTCAGCACACCACCCGCGAACGCTGCCAGCGGCAGCATCAGCCCCCCCAGCAGATAGACCGAGCTGCCAAGCAAGACCATCATCACACCGGCACAAAGCGCTGCGCCAGCGGAGATACCGATCAGACCAGGATCAGCCAGCGGATTACGAAACAATGACTGCGCGGCGGCTCCGGTGATCGCTAACAGGGCGCCAGCCAGCAGCGTCAATAACAGCCGCGGCAACCGCAACTGCCAGAACACCTGACTGGCAACAGAGTCATCAAATATACCCCTCAGATCCAGGGCCACCGGACCGGTCGTGAGTGAAAATAATACCGACACGATCAATGATAACCATAATGCAATCAATATATTGCGATGACTCATCAGTGTTTCTCCAGAACAAAATCAACCGGCACCCGGACAAAGGAAGCCACCGTTGAGCCATTCTGCCTGGCCGGGACAAACTGCCAGCGCTGCACCGCATTCCGGGCCGCCTGATCGAGCAGATCAGACCCTGAACTGCGCTCTATCTGTAAGCCCTCAACCAAACCATCCCGACCGATCTCAACCCGCAAAACCACCTGCCCCTCAAGCCCCCGTCTACGGGCCAGCCGTGGATAACGGGGTGATTCTGGCGGAATCAGGAATTCCGGGTGGGACTGATACAGGAGGGCGCTTTGCAATGAAACCGGTTCCGGCTGACTCTCTGCTGCAGCCGGCGCCACCGGAGTCTCAGTCTGCGCCATGGCTTTTCGCGTCCGGATCTCAGCTACGTCTTCAGTCACCGGCTTGAGTTCGGCAGAAGCCGTCGAGCTGGTGTCAGGGGCTGATTCTGACGTCCCGGCCGAGATCGGCGCAGCCCGGTCGCGGAGCGATCCGGATAGGATATCTGGCTGCTTCGCAGCAGGCCTCGCTAACGGTTTATCTGTCTGCTTAGTGGTTGTTGCTGCGGCAACAGGCGGGGCTGTATCTTCGAGGGCTGTATCAGCACTGTCATTATCACCACTGTCGTTGTCAGTCTGGGATGCCGTTACCGTCACTTTAAGCTCCTGCCCGCCTAAGCGAACCGGTTGCTGTGAATCCAACCAGCCGCTACCGATCAGTGTCAGATGAACAGCACCCGACACAAACAGGGTAATAATCAAAATACGCAACTCAATCAGAGTCGCCAACAGGCTGTTCACAAATTCAGATCACCCAGTATTTTAAAGGTATAATTGACAACAAAAGTTGGCGATTATAATAGCAGTATCAGCACAACTGTCTGATATTTTCTCATCGGAAGATTAAACGGATTCACTATGGCGACTGTTACACCTTTATTCCACATCAGTGAGCTGGCTGAAAACAGCGCAAAAGGGCTGGAAGTGAATCAGCGAAAACTCTTTGCGGTCAGCAGTCAGGGAAAGGTCTACCTGTATGAAAATAGCTGCCCGCATAAAGGTGTTCCACTGGAATGGCTGCCAGATACTTTTCTCGACATAGAAAAGCAGTTTATTCAGTGCTCGACCCATGGCGCCCTGTTCACGATTGATCAGGGACTCTGTATTGCAGGCCCCTGCGCTGGCGCCAGCCTGGCACCCGTTGCCTGCGAGATCATTGATGGTCAGGTCTGTATCCGCGAATAGCGATCAGAGACAGACCGGCAGCGCATGAGTGATAGTCACCTGTTGTGGTGAAATGGTGGCGCCATAGGCATAGACCTCGACACCGGCAGCAGCGGCTGCGCGCAACAACCGGCCATATTCAGGGTCAATATGATCGGCCGGGCGCACCTGTTCAATACCGGTATGCGGCACACAGAACATCAGCACCGCCCGATACCCGGACGCGACCATCAGCATCAGTTCCCGCAGGTGTTTCGCTCCCCGTGTCGTTACCGCATCGGGAAAGGTGCCGATCCCGTTCTGTTCCAGCAGGGTGACATTCTTGATCTCCACATAACAGGGTGGCCGCTCAGCATCCTCGAGATACAGATCGATACGACTGTTCTCATCGCCATACTTCACCTCCTGACGAATTGAAGTGTAGCCTTGCAACTCAGTGATCACAGCGGTTTCGATCCCTTCACGGATCAGTGCATTCGCCCGACCGGTATTAATACAGGCCCAGAAACGCTCCTCAACCTGAACCAGCTCCCAGCCAAACGGGTATTTACGTTTCAGGTTCCCGGTATCTTGAATCCAGACTTCACTCCCCGGATCAGCACAGTTCTTCATAGAACCGGTGTTGGGGCAATGCACTGTCAGTTGCCGCCCACTGTCCAGTTCAATATCCGCCAGAAAGCGTTTATAGCGTTTGATCAGCCGGCCTGACTGCATATTCTCCAGTTGCATCAGCTAAGCCTTTTACGCAGTCGTTCAAGTGCTTTTTCGATCTGCGCCACACTGGTGGTGTAGGAGAAACGAATATAACGGTTCGCCCGGTATTCGCCAAAATCAATGCCCGGGGTTACCGCAACCTTATCCTGATCCAGCAGATCCCAGCAGAAATCGAAGGTGTTATCGGTAAAGCGGGAGGCGTCCGCATAGACATAAAATGCGCCCTCCGGCATCAGGGGAATCTCAAAGCCAAGCTCCCGCAATCCATTGACCAGCAGATCCCGCCGCTCACGGAACGCTTCCCGGCGTTGCTCAAGGATATCAATGGTCTCTGGGCGAAATGCAGCCAGAGCCGCGTGTTGCGCGATAGTCGGCGGTGAGATAAACAGGTTTTGCGCCAGCCGCTCAATATCCGCCACAGCGGCTTCCGGCACGATAGTCCAGCCCAGCCGCCAGCCGGTCATACCGAAATACTTGGAGAAACTGTTCAGCACAAAGGCGTTCTGATCGACCGATAGCACAGAGGTGGCATCAAAACCGTAAGTCAGGCCATGATACAGTTCATCCACGACCAGGTGACCGCCTTTACTTTTTACCGTCTGGGAGATGAGTTCCAGCTGCTCTCTGTGAACCACACTGCCGGTCGGGTTAGCCGGCGATGCCAGCAGAACCCCGGCGGTATTGCTGTTCCAGTTCTGATCAATCAATTCCGGCGTTAACTGGTAGTTATCTTCCGCGCCAACCGGCACCAGTTGCCCCCGGGCCTCCAGCAAGCGTAAAAAGCGCGGATTACAGGGGTAACCGGGGTCAGCCATCATGAAGGTCTGGCCCGGGTTAGTCAGGGTTGCAAACACCATCAGCAATGCCCCCGAGGCACCTGCCGTGACAATCACCCGCTCCGCCGGAATATGCAGGTCATAGCGGTGCCGGTAAAAAGCCGCTATCGCCTCACGCAGCGCCGGTATTCCGGCCGCCGGGGTGTATTGGGTATGACCTTCACGAATCGCCGCGATACCCGCTTCCGCAATAGGTTCCGGGGTGGCAAAATCCGGTTCCCCGGCACACATATGCACCACATCATGCCCCTGAGCATCCAGCTCTTTAGCGCGTTTAAGCAGATCCATTACTTTAAAGGACTCGATATCAGCGACCCGATCCGACCAGTGATTCATCACAGGTGACTCCCCTGTTGACCGTTTTTTTGAATGGACAGGATTATACATTACTCATAGCCTGAAAGAAGGACACCTCTACCCGGAATCACGACTGAAACCGCTGAGCAGTTGCTATAAAACAGCTAATCGCTGCTATAGTTAGTTGTTGTGCCCCTTTCAATGACTCAGTGCTGCACAACAGTCTGAAAAGATTAAAAAATGTGGCCGTTGCAGATGATTTACAGTTTTTTTATCTTGGGGCTGGTGAAAACCCAAAGGTTCTGGTAACTTCAGCTCCCTTCTGATGGTTGGTTTAAGCACCTTCAGCATCGTAGCCGTTGGTAGAAGCGTTCGGGCACCCTAGCCCGACCTGTTTAGAGAGAAGCGAGGCAGAACTATGCCGAATCAAGAAACACAGTTCACACACTTTGTACCCTATCCGATTAAGGATGGCGAAGAGTACATGAACGAAGCTCAAAAAGATCATTTCCGCCAAATTCTGAACGCCTGGAAACAGGAGCTGATGGAAGAGGTAGACCGTACCGTTAACCATTTGCAGGAAGAAGCAACCAACTTTGCTGATCCCAGCGATCGAGCCAGCCAGGAAGAGGAGTTCAGCCTGGAACTGCGCACCCGGGACCGGGAACGTAAGCTGATCAACAAGATATCTAAGGCGATGGAAAGCATCGACGAAGATGATTACGGCTATTGCGACGCCTGCGGTGTAGAGATCGGTGTGCGACGTCTGGAAGCACGTCCGACAGCAACCCTCTGCATTGACTGCAAAACACTGGCTGAGATCAAAGAGAAACAGCTCGGTATCTGATCTGTTCGCGGCTGACCCTCGTCAGCCGCTTTTGCAATGGTCTATACCGGTCGTTTCGCTCCCTCACCCACTGGCCCGCTCCATTTCGGCTCCCTTCTGGCCGCAGTTGCCAGCTATCTCGACGCCCGCGCACATAATGGCCTTTGGCTGTTACGCATCGAAGACCTCGATCCTCCCCGCGAGGCTGAAGGGGCTACTGATAGTATTTTCAGAACACTTGAACAGTTTGGTCTGCACTGGGATGGTGAAGTGATTCGTCAAAGCGACCGACTCGCTATCTACAATGATATTCTGTCCCAACTGAGTAATAGCGGCGCTGCCTATCGATGCAGCTGCTCCCGACAACAGATTCAGAAACGCAGTAGCAACCCACTGTATGACCGCCATTGTCGCAGTCACCCGCCAATGACCGGAGCACGCTGCGCCATGCGCATTCGCTGCGACCAGGATTACCCGTTCGATGACCTGATTCAGGGACATCAGCAGTTCAGCAATCTGACTGAAGATTTTGTTATTTTCCGCAGGGATGGTTTTTTCGCCTATCAGCTGGCCGTCACCATTGATGATGCGGCACAACAGATCAGCCATATTGTCCGCGGCTCAGACCTGCTCGACTCAACCCCGAAACAGATACACCTGCAACAAAAGCTGGGTTACCGTCAGCCGGTGTACGCGCACATTCCCGTAGCAACCAACAGACAGGGACAGAAACTCAGTAAACAGACGCTGGCCCCGGCTCTGGATGAGCGTCAGGCGCTACAACTGACCATCCGCGCACTGGATTTTCTTGGCCAGCAACCCGTGGCAGAATTAGCCGATGGCACCATCGAAGAGTGCCTGTGCTGGGCAACTACGCACTGGGACATCACGGCGATTCCGAAGCAAACGGGTATCATTCTGGAGGATAACTAATGCATTTTTACCGTGTCCTGATCGTACTGGTCATTGGTGGATACCTGTTATCACCGCTTCTCGATCAGTGGTGGCCCGATTCTGCCACCCCCTGGTACAGGCCCTATATTATCTGGGCAGTCCTTATTCTGCTGGTAGCCATACTGGAACGGAGACGCCGCAGCGATGAATTTTAATCTGATCGAACTGCTGCTCATCGCCATCGCCTACCTGACTGCACTGTTTGGTACCGCCTACATCACCGAGCGGGGCTGGGTTTCGAAACGTATCATCTATCATCCGGTTACCTACGTCCTGTCACTGGGGGTATTCACCAGCGTCTGGACCTTTTACGGCACATTCGCCATCGCCAAAGAGTCCGGTTATAGCTTTCTGGCATCTTATCTCGGCGCTTCAGCAGCCTTCTTTCTGGCGCCGGTTATACTGATCCCGATTCTGCGCATCACCAGAACCTATCAGTTAAGTTCGCTGGCCGACCTGTTCGCTTTCCGCTTTCGTTCAGCCACTGCCGGGGCACTCACGGCATTCTTTTCACTGATTGCCATTCTGCCACTGATCTCAATTCAGATTCAGGCGGTATCAGATTCACTGCATATTCTTAACCAGGATTTTTCTTCAGACCAGATCGCCGTCGGCTTCTGTACCCTGATCGCTCTGTTTTCAATTCTGGCAGGGGCCCGCAACCCCTCATTGCGCTATAACCGCACCGGTCTGATTGTGGCGATGGCAACGGGATCACTGATAAAGCTGTTCGCCCTTGTAACCATTGCGCTATACGCACTATTCAATGTGATGGGCGGCCCGCACGGACTGGAACTCTGGCTGCAGCAGCATCCGGAAGAGCTGGCGGTATTCGATACTCAGCTGGACAGCAATCTGTGGCGCACCATGCTGCTGGGATTTTTCTCAGCCATTATTGTGATGCCTCACACCTTCCATATGCTGTTTACCGAAAACACCTCATCCAACAGTCTGCATAAAGCCAGTTGGGGCGTCCCCCTCTACCTGCTGATCCTGGCGCTGGCGGTTCCCCCAATTCTATGGGCGGGCATCCGGCTGGGGGTTGCCGATCAACCGGCATTCCTGATTCTCAATCTGGGGATAAAGCTGGAGTCCAATTTCCTCACAACACTGGCCTTTATCGGTGGACTGACCGCTGCCAGTGGCATCATCATTGTGTCCACCATATCAATCGCATCAATGCTGCAGAACCATCTTATTCTGCCACTGGTCCCGCCTCTGTCGACGCAAAAGCTCTATTCGCGGCTGCTATGGCTCAGACGGATACTCATTATCGTTATGATGCTGGGAAGCTATCTGTTCTACACCGAGGTCGGTCTGAACTACAACATCCACTGGCTGGGCACTCTGGCGTTTATTGCCTTTATGCAGTTCCTGCCGGGCATCCTCGCGACACTGTTCTGGCCAGGAGCCAACCGCACAGGCTTCAGCCTCGGACTTATTGTGGGCATGAGTATCTGGATTTTCCCGATGCTCAGCGCCTTGCTGAACGGCAGCATCAGCGATGCAACATCAATTATGTATCATCAGAGCTGGCATCAGATTGCGATCTACGCACTCACAGCAAACATTATCGTGTTTCTGCTGGCCTCCATTCTGACACGCAGCTCACCGGAAGAGATCGCCAGCGCCAGCGCTTGCCTGCATAACAGCTTGCAACGCCCAGTCGGACCTCAGCTTAGCATCAGTCACAGCGATGAGCTGGTGACTTTACTCAGCTCTCGCCTGGGTAAAACAACCGCTCAGAAGGAAGTTGAACAGGCCCTGCAGGAACTGAACCTGCGCAGTGGCGAGTTGAATGCCATCGACCTTATGCGCCTGCGAACCCTGATTGAAAGCCGCCTCAGCGCGGTATTTGGGCCGGTTGAGGCCAGCGCACTGCTAAATCAGCAGGTTCGCAAGGGTACACCAGATCAATACCGCACCCGGGACATCCATCTGCTGGAGGGGCAACTGGAAAACTATCAGACCCGGCTCAGCGGTCTGGCTGCCGAACTGGATAATTTGCGCCGCCACCACCGCATGACGCTGCAACGCTTACCCGTCGGCGCCTGCTCACTGGACGAAAAGGGGCAGATCATTTTCTGGAACGAGGAGATGGAACAATTTACCGGATTGCAGAGCTCATCAGTCTTAACCCGAAAACTAATCAGCCTGCCCGCGCCCTGGGGCGAACTACTGAATAACTTTTCAACTCAGGAGCAAAACCACCTGCTCTCGCACCATCTGCTAATCAACGAAGAGAACTGTTGGCTAAGCCTGCACAAAGCCAGTCTGGCTGAAAACTCTGAGTCGATGGTGATCCTGCTGGAAAATGAAACCGAAAACCAGATTCTGGTGAACCGCCTGTCTCACAACGAACGACTCGCGTCGATTGGCCGCTTTGCTGCCGGCGTGGCACATGAGATCGGCAATCCAGTCACCGGGATCGCCTGCCTGGCACAAAATCTGAAATATGAGACCGATGATGAGATCATCCTCGAAAGCGGTGAACAGATTGTGGCCCAGACCAACCGCATCACCCGTATAGTGCAGTCGCTGATCCGTTTTGCTCATACCGGCCAGACTGACAGCCAACAACTCCAGGAAAACATAAACCTCAAAGAGCTAACCAGCGAAGCGCTTCACCTGGTATCGATGGACAGCCGGGGAAGGGAGATTAAACTGATCAACAATATTGATGCTGCGATCAATATCAGTGGAGACCTACAACGACTGATGCAGGTGTTTGTCAATCTGATCAATAATGCCTGTGATGCCTCCCCCCCTCATGGCAGGGTGTGGCTCGAAGCGAAGCAGACCGCTAACTCAATCGAGATCACCGTTAACGACGAGGGTACGGGGATCGCTCCGGAGCATCAGAACAAACTGTTTGAACCGTTCTTTACTACCAAAGATCCCGGCAAAGGAACCGGATTAGGGCTGCCTTTGGTCTATAACATCATTGAGGAGCATTATGGTAGTATACGCATAGTGAGTCCCGCCAATAAAAATCAGAACAATGGCACTCAGGTGGTTATCACCCTCCCGGTCACTTTGCAGGATTAAGTTTGTAAAATAACAAACACCTGCCGACCAGAGGACAAGAAGCAAAGGTAAACCGAATGAGCCGCATTCTGATCGTAGAAGATGAGTCTATTATACGTTCTGCCCTCCGGCGATTGCTGGAGCGCAACAATTACAATGTTGACGACGCAGGGTCTGTCGACGAAGCAACCAGTCAGTTCAATCTCAACGACTATAACCTGATCATCAGTGATCTGCGCCTGCCTGGCGCACCGGGCACCGACCTGATTAACCTGGCCAAAGCGGTTCCGGTAGTCATTATGACCAGTTACGCCAGTATGCGCTCCGCGGTGGATGCGATGAAACTGGGTGCGGTCGACTATATCGCCAAACCCTTTGATCACGACGAAATACTGGAAACCATCGCCAATATCATCCGACTACGCGGAGCCGAGGACAAAACTACTCAGCAAGATGGAAATTCCCAGCCGACCCCGGAAAACCAGATGGTCGGCAACTGCGCAGCGATGAAAAATCTCTTTAGCCGAATTCAAAAAGTCGCCCGAACCGATGCTACCGTCCTGATCCAGGGAGAGTCCGGCACAGGCAAAGAGCTGGCGGCCAGAGCCATCCACCAGCAGAGTGACCGTTCAGGTTCGCCAATGGTATCGGTTAACTGCGCATCCATTCCGGAAACGCTGATAGAATCAGAGCTGTTTGGCCACGAAAAAGGGGCTTTTACCGGCGCTGATTCTGCCCGCAACGGTTTGATCGAAGCGGCCCATGGCGGCACCCTGTTTCTCGATGAGATTGGCGAACTGCCTCTGGAAGCTCAGGCACGGCTGTTACGATTTTTACAGGAGGGCGAGATCCGCAGAGTCGGTGCAGTTAAATCGATCAATGTCGACGTCCGCCTTATTGCTGCAACTCACCGCAATCTGAAAGCGCTGGCCAAGACCGGAGAGTTCCGCGAGGATCTGTACTACCGGCTCTATGTAATGGAACTGCAGATGCCGCCGCTACGGCAACGGGGTGAGGATATTATCGAGATCGCCCAGCAGTTTTTACAAAAGAGCTGCGAAAAGCTTGGCTCCCCGCTGCTCAGTTTCAGTGCAGATGCCTGCCAGACGATGATTCGCTATAACTGGCCGGGTAATGTGCGGGAACTGCAAAACGCCATCGAACGGGCGGTTATTCTGGCTGACGATCACAGCATCACCACTGACCTGCTGGGACTGGATATCGAATCGGGCTCCCTTGCTGAACTGGAATCCAGTTTTGCCAGTGGCCATTCACTGGTAGCGGAAAGCGACATTGACCTCAGAGAACGCCGACCAGAGCAAAACCTCTCTCTGGATGATTACTTCCAGCGCTTCGTGCTGGAAAACCAGGACAGTATGAGTGAAACCAAACTGGCTAAAAAGCTGGGTGTCAGCCGCAAGTGTTTATGGGAGCGCCGTCAGAAGCTGGGCATTCCACGAAAGTCTAAAGAAGCGTAACGAGGGCCACTTCCTGCTGGACAGGAAAGATTTCAGAAGTGTTACTTATCCCCCACTACGCAGATGCAGCATGAGTAAAAAGGTAACACTTTTTGTTACCCTCCTCGCGAGTACAGGGTAACAAAACGGCAACTCAAAACATCAAGCACAATAAAAACAAATACTTACAAAAACTGGCACAACAACTGCTCTATATACGGGCAAGAAGAAGAACAATACTTACCGCCAATAATCATAATAAAAATAAAACCCAGATTATGAGCCGATAAGTAACCTGCCTCGAATAAAAATAAAAATGAGGCTCTAAAAGCTGATCGCTGGATTGACACCCAATACAACGGTCCCGAAACAGTGCTCTTAGAAATAAAAACAACAAGCTAAGACATAGTTGTTGTCTAAAAGCGGTCAGCTTACCCATCTACTTTTGCCCTCCTATTACTCATATCCTGCTTGCACTAAAGATCAGTAAAACTGCGGCGTAAACTGCATTTTTTGATTGAATTTCATGCTATTATTCTGCGCTCTTATTTCTACGTAAGTTTCTCAGTGAGATATGGACAAAAACTCATCACCTATAGGCTCGTTTATCCGTAAATTGTTCGGTAGTAATCGAAAACGCCCATCCGGCGAAGTCAGCACGCAAACCTGCGGCCCTCAGCTAATTCCTGAAGAGGTTCATCAGATTCCCCGCCGACAGCTGAACGACGCGGCGATGAAAACCGCTTACCATCTGCAGGATGAAGGCTACGAAGGTTATCTGGTCGGTGGTTGCATCCGTGATCTGCTGATGAACAAACATCCCAAAGATTTTGATGTTGCAACCAATGCCACACCGGAACAGGCCCATGCGCTATTCCGTCGCTCACGTCTGATCGGCCGGCGCTTTAAACTGCTCCATGTCCGGTTTGGACGGGACATGATCGAAGTCGCCACCTTCCGCGCCAGCCATGATAGTCATCCCAAGAACAGCGATGGCGAACATGGGCGACAGAACGACAGCGGCATGATTGTTCGCGATAATGTTTATGGCACCATAGAAGAGGATGCACTGCGACGCGACTTCACGGTAAATGCTCTCTATTACTGCCCTAAAGACCACTGTGTCTACGACTTTACTAACGGCTTCAGTGACCTCAAACACCGCACCCTGCGCATGATCGGCGACCCCGATGCCCGCTATCGGGAAGATCCGGTACGCATGCTGCGAGCGGCACGCTTTGCCGCCAAGCTCGGTTTTAGTATTGAAACGGAAACTGAAGCCCCGTTGTATGAGCTGGGATACCTGCTCAATGATATCGCTCCGGCCCGGTTGTTCGATGAAGTCCTTAAAATCTTCCAGTCCGGACATGGTGTTGAGTCCTACCATCAGTTTCGCAAATACGGTTTGTTGGAGCATGTTTTCAGCCAGACTGCCTACTGCCTTGAAAACCCCGGAGACGCTCCGGTAGAACAGCTGGTGCTCAACGCACTGCAGAATACCGATCGCCGTATTCAACAGGATAAAAGTGTAACCCCCGCCTTTCTGTTTGCCGCACTGCTCTGGTATCCAATGCAGCAGCGGATGGCTAAATTGCAACAACAGGAGGGGATGCATACGGTACCGGCGATGCACGAAGCCGCGAATCAGGTGATTGGCAAGCAGATTAGTCAGACAGCCATTCCCCGCCGTTTCTCCACACCAATCAGAGAGATCTGGGAGTTGCAGTTCCGCCTGCCCCGCCGTCAGGGCAAACGCGCCGACCGGCTGATGGAACACCCGCGCTTCAGGGCGGCTTATGACCTGCTGGTGCTGCGTGAAAACAGTGGCGAGGATTTAGAAGGGCTGGGTAAATGGTGGACCGACTACCAGACACAGAACCCACAGATCCGCAGTCATATGTCCCGTGAAGCGACCAAAGACGAGCCTCCCAAGCGACGTCGCAGACGCCGCTCACCGACAAAGAAGCACGAACAGAATAATGGCTGAATCTCCGGCCCTCACCCCATGGACCCGCTGCTATATAGGGCTGGGGAGTAACCTTGAAAATCCGGTCACTCAGGTTGTCACCGCACTGCTGGAGCTGGAACGTCTGGATGGTTGCCGCAATCTGGTTCATTCCAGCCTGTATCGTAGCGATCCGGTTGGTCCTGCCGGCCAGCCTGACTATATCAACGCTGTCGCCAGCCTGGAAACCACCCTTCGTCCCCTCGAACTGCTTGATGCAATGCAGGCACTCGAGCAACAACACCAGCGGGTCAGAATTCAGCACTGGGGACCGCGCACGCTGGATCTTGATCTGCTGCTCTATGGTGACCAACAGATCACTCATGAACGATTAACCGTGCCCCACCCCTATCTTCATGAGCGCAGTTTTGTGCTCTATCCCCTGGCAGAAATTGCACCTCAGGTGCACATTCCGGAGCAGAAAAGTCTCGCCGAATGCCTTAAAGCGTGCGACAAAGGCTCTCTCGAACGAATTTAGAAAAACCACAAGTTATTAAAAAACAATAACTTATGAAGACTTATTCCGCTATGCACAATAGATAATAGTTAAACCGAAAAGGGCTATGTATAATCCCCCCCGTCTGAGTAATAAATAAGCAGGTTCTCTTATGAGCAGCATTACCCTTCATACACTGATGGCTCGTAAACAGGCCGGTGAAAAGTTTGCGGTACTTACCGCATACGACGCCTGTTTTTCCCACCTTATCAGCACTGCCGGTGTTGAGGTGATGTTAGTGGGCGACTCCCTGGGCATGGTATTGCAGGGCAATGACAGTACTCTGCCGGTAACCATCGAGGAGATGGTTTACCATACTGCGGCCGTAAAAGCAGGCAATCAGGGCTCTATGATCATGTCTGATCTGCCGTTTATGAGCTATGGCACACCCGAGCAGGCAATGGACAGCGCTGCTGTGCTGATGCAGGCCGGAGCCCATATCGTCAAACTGGAAGGCGCGGCCTGGCTGGATGACACGATCACCCTGCTGGCAGAGCGCGGCGTTCCGGTGTGCGCCCATCTGGGACTAACGCCACAGGCAGTCAATGTACTGGGCGGATACAAAGTGCAGGGGCGCGACAACAGCGCCGCCAAAAAAATGATCGAAGATGCGGTACGCCTGGAACAGGCTGGCGCAGCAATGCTACTGCTGGAATGTATTCCTTCACTGCTGGCCGGCGAAATCACTAAAGCGGTCGATATTCCGGTTATCGGTATTGGCGCAGGCGCTGACACCGATGCTCAGGTGCTGGTGATGCACGATATGCTGGGAATCACTCCGGGTCGCAGTCCAAGGTTTGTGAAAAACTACATGGCGGACAGCGATGATATCGCCAGTGCCTTCAAAGCCTACGCTGAAGAAGTGAAGGCGGGCACTTTCCCCGGACCTGAACACGGATTCTGATAATCATGAAAACTATCTATTCTATTGCTGAGCTGCGTGAAGCCATCGGCGAAGAGCGACGTGCGGGTAAAAAAATCGGCTTTGTTCCAACCATGGGCAACCTCCATACCGGACATATCCAGTTGATCCACCAGTCTAACAATCATGCCGACATCACGGTTGCCAGCATCTTTGTAAACCCGTTGCAGTTTGGTGAAAATGAAGATCTGGATGCCTACCCCCGCACCCTGGCAAGCGACCAGGAAAAGCTCGAAGCGGCCAACTGCGACTACCTGTTTGCACCCAATATCAATGAAATGTACCCCAATGGACAGGTGATCCAGACCCTGATTGAAGTACCGGGAATCTCTGATATTCACTGTGGTGCCAGTCGTCCGGGACACTTTCGGGGCGTTGCCACCGTAGTCTGCAAGCTGTTTGGTATTGTCCAGCCGGATGTTGCCATCTTCGGCGAGAAGGATTTCCAGCAACTGATGGTAATCCGGCGTATGACGGAAGACCTGTTTCTGCCGGTTGAAGTGCTCGGCGCCCCGATTGCCCGGGCACAGAGCGGCCTGGCCCTCAGTTCCCGAAACGGTTATCTGACCGAAGAGGAACTGGCAACAGCCCCTACCCTCAACAGCACTATCAGTCAGACCATCGCCCAGATCAGTTCCGGCCGCAGGGATTATACGGCGATGCAGGAAGAAGCTCAGGAGATTCTGGAGCAGTCTGGCTTCAAACGGGATTACTACGCCATCTGCAATCGTATAAATCTCCAGCCTGCCAGCCCTGAAGATACTCAGCTGGTAATCGTTGCCGCCGCCTATCTGGGTAAAGCCCGCCTGATCGATAACATGGTCATCGATCTCTGATCATAGCCATCTCAGGTTTATTCACCTTTGGTAGGCTTGGTAATCCACCCAACAACTGCTAAATTCACCTGTCTGGCGTCATTTTTTTATGACTCATGCCGCCAGACAGGTGAAACCCCATTGCAGTTGCCTTTTGACTATGCTGTACTGCACTGCACAAATAAGATTATTACAAAAAAGCTGCAGAGTGTTTTGTGTTGGATTACTGACTGATCCGCCATCAAAAAGTCACACAGTATGGCTAAACTACTGCGGCAATCTTACAAGCAAGAGGAATGATCATGCGTGATGTTGTTGTTGTAGCCGCAGGCCGTACGGCTGTTGGTAGTTTTAATGGTTCTCTGGCATCAGTTTCTGCCAGTGATCTTGGCGCTGCTGTTATTAAAGGTTTGCTGGAAAAATCCGGTATTTCCGGTGACCAGATTGATGAGGTTATTCTCGGTCAGGTGCTGACTGCCGGTTGCGGCCAGAACCCAGCCCGCCAGGCGACGGTGAATGCCGGGCTTCCAATTGAAGTCTCCGCTATGACGATTAACAAAGTCTGTGGTTCAGGCCTTAAAGCGATTCAGCTGGCAACTCAGGCGATCCGTTGTGGCGATGCTGAGATGATTATCGCCGGTGGTCAGGAAAACATGAGTGCGTCTGCACACGTGCTGCCCAATTCCCGTAACGGCGCCCGAATGGGTGACTGGAAGATGGTCGACACCATGATCAAAGATGGTCTTTGGGATGCGTTCAACGACTATCACATGGGCATCACCACTGAAAATATCGTTGAGAAATACGGTTTCACCCGCGAAGAGCAGGATGCTTTTGCAGCAGCCTCTCAAAACAAAGCTGAAGCGGCGCAGAAAGCGGGTAAGTTTACGGATGAGATTATTCCGGTTGTTATCCCTCAGCGTAAGGGCGATCCGGTTGTGTTCGATACCGATGAGCAGCCACGTCACGGTGTAACCGCTGAAGCGCTGGGCAAACTGCGCCCGGCCTTCAAAAAGGACGGTACTGTTACTGCCGGTAACTCTTCTACTCTCAACGACGGCGCCGCTGCCGTAATCCTGTGCTCTGCTGAGAAAGCGGCTGAACTGGGTCTGCCGGTGCTGGCGACAATCAAAGCCTATGCGTCTGCAGGTGTTGATCCATCTATCATGGGTACCGGTCCTATTTGCGCAACTCAGAAAGCGCTGGAAAAAGCCGACTGGACAATTGATGATCTGGAACTGGTTGAAGCCAACGAAGCCTTCGCGGCACAGGCAATGTCTGTCAACAAAGATCTGGGCTGGGATACCAACATCGTTAACGTTAACGGTGGGGCAATAGCGCTGGGTCATCCAATCGGCGCTTCAGGCTGCCGTATCTTCGTTTCCCTGCTACACGAAATGGCTCGTCGCGATGCGAAGAAAGGCCTGGCGACTCTGTGTATCGGTGGCGGCATGGGTACTGCGCTGGCAATTGAGCGCAGCTAAGCGATACCTGCTTTAAAAAAACCGCGGTCTTAACCGCGGTTTTTTGTTTCTACTCACTCAGCTAAAGAAAACGAATGATCAGGCTTCGGCGATCGCCCCTTTAGCGACTCCTTCAAAGGCGCGCACAGTCACCGCTTTATCTGGATATTCTGCTTTAACCTGCTGCGCCAGATGGCAGGCAATCTGTTCCACTGTCGTCTCGGTATCAATCAGATAGCAGTTCTTTGCTGGCAGCCGGATCTCAAACTCCCCCTGCGGGGCGTTATACAAATAATGGTGCTCAGCTGAAGGCTCAGACAGCAGATGGCTGCGGGTGCCGATATAGATATCATGAAAAGTTTCAGCCCACTGCTGTTCAACACCGGTATCACGCTGACCATCGAGAAAGATTTCAATGCGTGAACGATGCCCGTGGGCGATGCGCTGACAGTTACCGTCGTGTTGCTGCAAGCCGTGACTGTAGTGATAAAACGCACCACTGATCGATTCGGGCACAAAACTGATCTCAAGCCCCTGCACCCCATCCGGAAACAGCGCCAGCAACTGGTCTTTACACCACTTGGCCAGGCTGGTTTCGGTCACCTGATCCATATCCACCAGCACTATCGCCTGCTGAGGGGAACGACAGAAGAACTCTCCGCCGTCTGGATACTGCCAGGTAACAACGGTTTCCCCTCCGGCCTGACTGGCTTTGAGGTTAGTCATTCCCGTGGGCACGACTAACGCATGGTCGATACAATTATCAAACCATTGCTTTACCGCCTTTTTAACAACCGCGAAGTCGCAGATCATCCCCTGCTCATTCAGATTGCCGTCCAGCACCAGCTGGACCAGCCAGGACTCTCCCAGCAGGCCTCGTTGCGGATGCAGGTAGGAAAAATCAACATTGGTCAGGTTATCTACAAAAAGCTTCACAGGCAGTCACACGGTCAGTTTAAATTAGTCATTATACGGGCGGCGTATATTAGCTGATTACCAGCTCTATTGCATTCAGGCTGGTACCGGTATACTAGCTGTTTTTTGATAACAGGCAGATGAAATTCGATGCGACTGGATAAATATCTGAGTCAGGCAACCGGTTTACCCCGCAGTCTTATTAAACGACAGATCAAATGCAAAAATGTCGAGGTAAACGGTCAGATCTGTCAGGATCACGGTTACAAAGTCGTCAGCAGTGACGCCGTGCTACTCGAAGGGCGCGAGGTTTCTGCTCCCGGCCCCAAATATCTGATGCTGAATAAACCGGAAGGCACTGTGTGCGCCACTGAAGATGCGGAACACCCTACGGTTATCGATCTTCTCGATCTGGAAAACATCCGCGATCTGCACCCCGCTGGCCGTCTGGATATCGATACCACCGGATTAGTACTGATCACCAACGATGGTCAGTGGTCCCACCGGGTGACTTCACCGAAACACCATTGCGATAAGGTCTATCTCGTCACCACCGCCGACCCTATCTCGCCGGACTATGCAGAACAGTTCGCCACAGGCATCACGCTGCGTAATGAAGAAACGCCCACCCTGCCTGCCACACTGGATATCCTCTCAGACACTCAGGCCCGGGTTACCCTGCAGGAGGGGCGCTACCATCAGGTAAAGCGGATGTTTGCCGCCATGGGCAATAAAGTGATCGCCCTGCACCGGGAACAGATTGGCAAGATCGTGCTGGATGATGATCTGGAACCCGGCGAATTTCGCTTTCTGACCGATGAAGAGGCTAAATCCTTCCGATGACTGATACTGCATTTTCCCTGTTGAAGCCTGAACTGGACAGCGCCAGCGGTATTGCTCTGTGGATCGCCGATGAAAACCTGCTGAATCAGACCAGTCGTGTAAACCCTGACGTTACAGTTATCAGCAACCGCTTAGATCTCTGTCAGCAACTTGAAAGCGCCGGCTGGCACAGCCTGTTCTCTGATTTTGATTTTACTGCCTACGCCGATCATAGCGTGGATAAGATTCTCTACCGGGTATCAAAAGAAAAACCGGTGGTACACCATGTGATCAACCAGGCGATCCGTATTCTCAAGCCCGGTGGAAAACTGTGTATCTCTGGCCTTAAAAACGAAGGCATTAAAACCTATCTGGATAAAGCCAAGAAACTCTTTGCCGGACAGATCGAGCAGTCAAAATCAGACAAGAATACCTGGATGGGCATTTTGCAGTCACCCGGGGCACCCGACACGGAGCTATTGGAGGACCACGACTACACCACGCTTCGGGAAGTCGCCACGGACGAAAACTTCAGCTATATCAGCAAGCCTGGTGTCTATGGATGGAATAAGATCGATAAAGGCAGCGCTTTTCTGATCGCCGAACTGCCCCGCTTTATTGAACGACTCCCACAGAAGCCGGAAACCGCGCTTGATCTGGGCTGTGGATATGGTTATCTGTCACTTAACTGCGCACCACTCGGCTGCCGGATCACCGCCACCGATAACAATGCCGGCGCCCTTAAAGCCTGTCAGGAAAATTTCCGATTGCGGGGAATCGACGCTGAAGTCATTGCCGCAGATTGCGCAGACGGTATTGCCGGGCGTTTCCCACTGATTCTTTGCAATCCACCGTTCCATCAGGGCTTCGGCATTGAAGGGGATATGACTGATCGGTTTCTGGATGCTACCCGTAACCACCTGCAGGCTGATGGTATCGCCTGCTTTGTGGTTAACCTGCATATCCCGCTTGAACGAAAAGCCCGGAAACGCTTCTCTACCATAGAAACAATAGCCGATAATGGCAGCTTTAAGCTGGTATTACTGGCTCAACCGAAATAAGAAATGAGTTAAAAGTACAGCATGGTTTCCACCTATCTGAAACAAACCTGGTTTTTTTTCCGCGCCAATATCCAAGCGATTATGCGCATACAGCTGCCGTTCATCATCCTGATAACGCTGATCAGCATGAGCGCAATGCAATCGGTCGATCCGGAGAATCCGGAGCTGAACAACTCTATCCTGATGTTCTATCTGGCCAGCCTGATCTTTCTGCCTCTTTATGTCGGCGCGACCATCGCGTATCTGGAGTCGGTGGTAAATAACGCCCCTATCAGCACTACCGAAGCCCTGAAAGTTGGCCTCAGCCGCTGGGTCCCCCTGTTTGTCACCAAACTGCTCGGTGCATTCGGTATCGCCATCGGTCTGTTGCTGTTTTTTATCCCAGGGGTATTCATGATGATCCGCTGGGGGTTTGCGGAATACTTCAGTATTATCGAAAAAACCAGCCCGACCGAATCCCTGAAAAACAGCTGGCAGGACACTTCAGAATACTTCTGGCCCCTGCTGAACGGCCTTGCCGTGCTGTTTGTCATACTTCTGGGAAGCAACCTGCTGATCGAAACGCTGCTGCAAAGCATAGGACTCGATTCACTCATCCTTCGCAGCCTGTTTGATATCGTCTTCGGATTCCTTAACTGCCTTTATACGATATACGGATATCGGCTGTATTGTGTCATGCGGGAAAAACAAAGTGGCTAGAACGTGACTTCGTCACTTGCTAGTGGTTAGACGGGAAGCTTCGCTTCCCTTGCTAGAAAAAGCGTAAAACATTGAATCTCGATAAATATATGTGCTCATAGGGAAAGAGTTATGAGGCTTTGCTCTAATTAACAAGGACGTACAATGAAAGGGATTTTTTCATCAACACGATCGCTGTTGCGGCTGTATCTGTTTTAGCTGCTTTGCTTTTTTCTATGACCCCAGATTACTCGGTTATGGAAAAGAGGATGATAGATATCTGAATGCCATAATTCAAAAATGCAATTCAGGTCTGGAAAGAAACAGCCGATCCTTCCCTCATCAGTCATTCATATCCATTTTACCCCAAGATGACATAAGCTTTGATTCAGCGCTCGATAGCTGCTTTAAAAATCAAATAGTTTCGAATGTGCTGGAAGCTTTCTAAAATCATCTCATTTTTTGAGCAACACCGCATACAGCCTATACAAAGCAGGAAATGACCCGCGAGAATCATTACAGCATGCCAGAGAAGCATTACATGTATCGCCACGTTTAGACAAAGACCTGATAACAGCAATATCAGAACTAAAGATTCAGATGCACGAGGCTGAACTCAACCTCATCGAGTATCAGGATGTTGTAAACTCCTTCGAAACTTACATTAAGGCTGAAAACAACCAGTCAACTGTATATAGCTACGAGCCCTTAATAACTCAATTATATACAGACTATTCTGATGCCCTTTTATACTCTGGAAACTATCTTAAAGCCTGGTATCAAAAAGGAATCTATTACCAGCTCGAAAGTGACGCCGTCACGTATAACTTTGCTGTTGGGATTCGGACCTCATCCCAACCTACTTCTGATAACCGGTTTATAATTGCACAGAACCAAGCTTACCACGCAGATTGTCACACACTAGTTAAGAAGGCCTTTTCTAACCACGAGCAGGCGCGAAGCGCCGTTCTAGCTACTGCTTTTAAGCGAAGCGACGTCTAACTACTCACGAAGCAATTCCCGAATATCTCCTTCGATCGCCCTCGCCTGCGCCGACCCCACATGCGTCTCGCCGATATAGATTGAACGGACCTTTCCCTGTTTGTCGATCAGGTAGAAGGCTGGCCAGTATTTATTGCCCATCATCTGCCAGTAGATAAACTGATTATCCATCATCACCGGATGATGCAGCTCAAATTCATCTATTTTGGCCTCTACATTGGCTCTGACGCGTTCATGGGCGAATTCCGGAGTATGGATACCAATCACTGTAAATGCCTCGTCAGCAAGCGCCTGCTCAAGCTGACGCATCCATGGAAACGACCGATAACAGTTCCAGCAATCAAAGGTCCAGAAATCCAGCATGATCACTTTCCCCCGCAGCTCCCTTAAGGATAAGGGCGCACTGTTCAACCAACTATCGGCATCGGTCTGGGAGAATTCTGGGGCAGGCAAGGGGGTTTCCAGCTTTCCAGCGCTTACGCTGAAGCTAAGCGCCAGATTCAAGCTTAAGAGTAACAACAAAGAGGTTCGGCTAATCCGGTTCATATACTTCTCCCATTTCCAATAAGACCCGCTTAACATCCCCAAGTTCATCCCTCACTACTGCCCTTGCTCTTAAAGCGCTCTTCATAACCACTCACAAGATGCCCAGAGACGTCTGACTTCGGCTTTTTTTATCCCCAGATTCGCCCGCACAAGGCTGTGCATAACACTGGGACAACTGACGTGAGCCCTATCAGGGCTGGGGTTGGGGATACCGGGCAATAAATGTTCAGCAAGTATGCAGGGCTGAAAATAAGTAACAGACAACAGTTTTCCCATGCTCTGAAAAAACGCTTGTTACAGCCAAAAACAAGGTGGCAGCGCCAATCAGGCAAGTGACGCAGTTGCATTCAGCGACGGCTCTTATCGAAAAACCGGGTTAAAAACAGTTGCATTCATAACAGAATCAAACATAATGAGAATCATTATCATCTAATTTAAAGGGAAATTTACATGAATGCACTCAGAATTGATGCCTGGCTGGAGCGAGAGGAACCGATCATCAGGTTACACAGTGGAATGTCTGAAGCACTCATCGCTGAATGGCGTGGCAGTGCGGTTTTCGAATTAATAGAACAGGGAATCGTGACCTGCAACGAGTTAGTTTCAACCAATCGCAGAGTGCAACAACAAGCCGCTCATGAACTACTGCTCAATGCCTGTGCAAACTCAATCTGCAGCAAAAACGGTCCGCAGTGTTTTACCTGCATAACCGGTCGTCTGTTGCGAGCCCTGGCACTGAGTGACAACGAGGTAGAACAACCCTCCGTTGCAGGCCTGGAGTTATACCGATCAGCAAGCTAATATTTCTCCCGACTCGCCATGAGCAGGCGCACAGCGACATCCGGCTGCTGCGCTTTTATCCCCAGATTCGCCCGCACAAGGCTGTGCATAACACTGGGACAACTGCCGTAAACCTTATAATCACTGGGCTCTGGGAGAGCGGGCAATAAATACCCAGCGCATAAAACCAACTTTATACGGCAGCATCCCCATACTCTTAATAGCGCTTTTCCTAGCCACTGGCAAGTCGCGAAGCGACGTTCTGGCAAGTGAAACAGTGACGTCTAACGACTGCTGTTATAGCCCTGCGTCCCCCAAAGAGGCACAGTTGAAAGGCTGTGCTTGTAGCTGCCATTGATCTCTTTAGTGGAGTAGGACAGGTACATCAGCGTCTGTGATTCAGGATCGAAGATACGCCGCACTTTCATGGTTTTGAACAGTATGCTTTTAGATTTTCGAAACACAACTTCGCCATCTTTTGAGCGATCGATCGCGGTGATCATCTGCGGGGTTATCGGGCCGGTCTGACGACAGGCAATCGATGAATCACTGGGATCGGCAAAGTCCAGATCGGCTTCAATACTGGCGATATGACAGGTGACACCGGTCACCACAGGATCCACCAGCACATTCAGTTTAATATCTTTAGTTGTCAGTATGCCGAGCGACACATCCCCCACCTCATCGCCACCACAGCCGGCCAGCAGCAGAGCCAACACTATGCCTGTTACTCGTTTCATATTCAGCGCCCTATACAGATTTCAACGTATTGTAACGTACTGCAGAAACAAAAAAGCCCTGCATCAGCAGGGCTTTTTTAACAGCGGAATGAGTGCTTATTCTACAGACTCATCCTGCTCCAGATCACGCATGGTCAGTTTGAT
The DNA here is from genome assembly GCA_024397875.1 of Amphritea atlantica. NCBI lineage: Bacteria > Pseudomonadati > Pseudomonadota > Gammaproteobacteria > Oceanospirillales > Oceanospirillaceae > Amphritea > Amphritea atlantica. The sequence continues at coordinate 23,721 of CP073344.1, read as the reverse complement.
ACGACCACGGGGATCAACTTCCATCACCTTAACCTTAACGACATCGTCCATCTTGATGTAATCGGTGACTTTCTCGATACGCTTATTCGCGATCTGAGAGATGTGCACCAGACCATCTTTACCCGGCAGGATATTTACGAACGCGCCGAACTCTTCCAGACGTACAACCTTACCTTCGTAGATTTTACCGACTTCGGCTTCTGCAGTGATCTCACGAACCTTATCCACAGCAGCTTTAGCGGCAGCTTTATCGGCTGCATAGATGCGTACAGTACCGTTATCTTCGATATCGATCGTTGCACCGGTCTCTTCAGTCAGGGCACGGATAGTCGCACCACCTTTACCGATCACGTCACGAATCTTCTCTGGGTTGATCTCCAGCAGAGTCATTGCAGGCGCATTGTCAGGCAACTCAGGACGGGCATAACCGATGACTTTTGCCATCTCTTTGAGGATCAGAGCACGGGCTTCATAAGCCTGCTCCAGCGCGATATCCATGATCTCTTCGGTAATACCGGTGATCTTGATATCCATCTGCAGCGCGGTTACACCGGCTTCAGTACCTGCTACTTTAAAGTCCATGTCGCCCAGGTGATCTTCATCACCCAGAATATCGGTTAGTACGGTGAAACGCTCTCCGTCCTTAACCAGACCCATCGCAATACCGGCAACTGGCGCTTTCAGCGGCACACCGGCATCCATCATCGACAGTGACGCACCACAAACAGACGCCATAGAGCTTGAACCGTTAGATTCAGTGATCTCAGACACGATACGGATGGTGTACGGGAACTCTTCTTGTGTCGGCAGAACCGCAGCAACACTGCGACGCGCCAGGCGACCATGACCGATCTCACGACGACCGGTAGCACCCATACGACCCGCTTCACCGACAGAATATGGAGGGAAATTGTAGTGCAGCATGAACGGATCGCGGCGTTCGCCTTCGATCGCATCAATGATCTGGGAGTCACGGGCAGTACCCAGTGTACAGGTAGCAATCGCCTGAGTTTCACCCCGGGTGAACAGTGCAGAACCGTGAGTACCGCTCAGTACGTCGATTTCAACGTCGATACCGCGAACAGTCTTGCTGTCACGACCATCGATACGTGGCTGACCATCCAGGATACGTCCACGAACGATCTCTTTCTCCAGTGATTTGAAGATACCGGATACTTCACCGGCAGAAGGCTGATCCTCTTCACCACACAGTGCTTCAACCGCTTTATCACGGGCAGCTGCCAGAGCGTTCTGACGCTCCATTTTATCAGCCGTCAGGTAAGCATTATTGATATCAGCACCAACAACACCGCGAACCTGTTCGATCAGGGCTTCATTCTTAGCTTCCGGAGTGTATTCCCAGCGTGGCTTACCGGCTTCAGCAACCAGTTCATTGATCGCATTGATCGCAACCTGCATCTGCTGGTGTCCGAATACAACCGCACCCAGCATCTCATCTTCAGACAGTTCCTGAGCTTCAGATTCAACCATCAGAACCGCATCAGAAGTACCCGCAACCACCATGTCCAGCATAGAGGCTTGCAGTTCTTCATAGGTTGGGTTCAGCGTATAACCGGCTTCTTCAGTGTAACCTACACGTGCACCACCGATTGGGCCCTGGAAAGGGATACCCGAGATCGCCAGCGCGGCAGACGTACCGATCATCGCAGCGATATCAGGATCGTTAATCTTATCCGCAGACATAACCGTACAGATAACCTGCACTTCATTCATGTACCCCTTAGGGAACAGTGGACGGATAGGACGGTCGATGAGGCGGGAGGTCAGCGTCTCTTTCTCAGACGGACGTGCTTCACGCTTGAAGAAACCACCCGGGATACGGCCTACTGAGTAGTACTTTTCCTGGTAGTGAACAGACAGTGGGAAAAAGTCCTGACCTTCGCGGGCTGATTTAGCGCCAACGACGGTACACAGAACCTGTACACCGGCCATAGTAACCAGTACAGCACCGCTCGCCTGACGGGCAACCCGACCGGTTTCGAGGGTAACTTCATGCTTACCGTATTGGAATGTTTTAGTAATTGCTTGTGGCACGATACAATTCCTTATCTTTATGCAAAACAAAAAAAATGTCTGTACTACGTCACACCGGCCTCTTTATAGCCAGTACTCTGCTGGGCTCTGACAGAGCACACCAGAGTACAGGCTGGTTGGTGTTAAACGTTGAACAGACGCATATACAGATCGCTGTATCAGCAGATCTTAAAAGCACCGGGGCCATCATAGATGGCCCCGGAACATTATCTTAACGACGCAGGCCGAGACGCTTGATCAGATCAGCGTAACGCGTTACATCTTTCTTCTTCAGGTAGTCCAGCAGCTTACGACGCTGGTTTACCATGCGGATCAGACCGCGACGAGAATGGTGGTCATGGATGTGACCTTTAAAGTGAGACTGCAGACCAACGATGTTGTGGGTCAGCAGAGCAACCTGTACTTCAGGTGAACCAGTGTCGCCTTCGCCACGAGCGTACTCAGCAACGATCTCAGCTTTCTTTTCAACAGATAATGCCATTTTAATAACTCCAAAAGTAATATGCACACCACGCTATATGTGTGTGGTGGATTGATAGTCGCGTTGTACCGAGCATATTTTCAGTTCAACGTCAGATTACCAGTGTCGCCTGAGCCACACCGGTAAATTCAATTAGTTTTCCTGAGTACTCATCAGACGCCGGGGTAACAGTGTGCCCTCAGCATCAATCTCAGCTATACCCAGAAAGCGTCCGCTGGTTTCTTCAAGCAAGCGAACCAGCGGTTGTGCCGGATTCGCACCATCGGAAGTATCCAGTACCACCGACTGTCCAAAACACAGGGTGCGGGTCTGTCGCTCAGTAAGCACTACCTCAGGGGCATCCGCTACCGGACTCCATGGCGGCAATAATAACTCATCCAGACGCTTTTGTATGCGTTCCGGCTCAGCAGCACTGCCCATTTCTTCCACTAACTGTTCCAGATCAACCAGGGGCATCATGCTTTCGGCTTTGTAAGGGCCGGAATCAAGACGACGCAGCATTTTAACATGTGCTCCGCACCCCAGCATCTCCCCCATATCCTGAACGATCGAGCGGATATAAGTGCCTTTACTGCAGCGGATATCCAGATCCACTTCATCGCCACGGAAAGCCAGCAAGTCGATACTGAATACCGTCACCTGACGGCTTTTCACTTCGACCTGAATCCCCTGCCGGGCCAGTTTATACAGCGGCTGGCCGTTATGCTTAAGGGCCGAAAACATCGATGGCACCTGAGTAATCAGACCGGTAAACTCCCGCTGTAACAGCTCATCAATCAGCTCTGCAGTGAGATTTTCCGGCAGTGGCCGCTCTTCCACCACTTCACCGTCAGCATCACTGGTATCGGTTCTCTGCCCCAGCTTAGCGGTCGTGATATAGCGCTTATCAGCATCCAGCAGGAACTGGGAAAACTTGGTCGCTTCACCAAAGCAAAGCGGCAACATCCCGGTAGCCAGAGGGTCAAGCGCCCCGGTATGGCCCGCCTTCGCGGCACCATAAATCCGTTTTACAATTTGTAACGCCCGGTTTGACGACATTCCACCCGGTTTATCAAGCAGAAAAATACCGTTGACCGGGCGGCCTTTTGCCCGCCTAGCCAAGGGTTACTCTCCGTCGTCCTGACCGTGCTTATCGTCCGCCCGGGAGGCCTGAATAATCAGGTCGTTGAGGCGGCGGCCACGGTCAACACTTTCATCAAAATGGAAGCGCAGTTGCGGCATCACCCGCAGTTTGATCTTACCGGACAGCTGTCCACGCAGGAAACCAGCAGCATTATTCAGAACCTTAAGAGATTCCTTCACCGCCGTGGCTTCATCTTTACCCCCCATTGCCATCACGGTGATATAGATATCGGCATAACCGAGATCCTTGGCGATCTTAACGTAGCTGATCGTCACCATGCCCAGGCGAGGGTCTTTAATTTCACGCTGGATCAACTGAGCCAGGTCCTTCTGGACCTGGTCAGATATCCGCTGTGTACGACTGAATTCTCTTGCCATAATAGTCTGTCAATACACTCTTATAACGTACGCGCGACTTCAATGGTGTCGAAGACTTCGATCTGATCGCCGACTTTCACATCATTGTAGTTCTTAACACCGATACCACACTCCATGCCCTGACGGACTTCAGCGACGTTATCCTTAAAGCGGCGCAGAGATTCCAGCTCACCTTCATAGATCACCACGTTTTCACGCAGTACCCGGATGCGTTTGTTACGGAATACATTGCCTTCAGTTACCATACAACCGGCAACAGCACCGATCTTAGGCGCACGGAAGACATCACGAACCTCAGCAATACCAACGATCTGTTCCTTGAACTCAGGAGACAGCAGACCGGTCATCGCCTGCTTAACGTCATCGATAATGTCATAGATAACGCTGTAGTAACGCAGTTCCAGTTCTTCACGTTCAACAATGGCACGCGCCTGAGCATCCGCACGAACGTTAAAGCCGATCATGATCGCGCTGGATGCAACGGCCAGGTTGGCATCCGTTTCAGCGATACCACCGACACCGCCGGAGACAATATTCACCTTAACTTCATCGGTGCTCAGATCCACCAGAGAGCTCATCAGCGCTTCCAGTGAGCCGCGGACATCCGCTTTGATGATGATATTCAGCGTCTTCACATCGCCGGACTGCATGTTCTCGAACAGGTTCTCGAGTTTCGCCTGTTGCTGACGCTGCAGCTTAACTTCACGGTATTTACCCTGACGGAACAGCGCCACTTCACGCGCTTTCTTCTCGTTGGAAACCACGGTGAACTCATCACCGGCACCCGGCGTACCATCCAGACCGAGAATCTCCACCGGAATAGACGGACCGGCTTCTTTAACAGGTTTACCATTCTCGTCCAGCATTGCGCGCACACGGCCGTATTGCAGGCCCGCCAGTACGATATCACCCTGTCTCAGGGTACCATTCTGAACCAGCAGAGTAGCAACCGGACCACGTCCTTTATCCAGACGGGATTCAACTACAACACCGCGTCCCGACGCTTCCGGAATCGCTTTCAGTTCGAGAATCTCAGCCTGCAGCAGAACAGCATCCAGCAGCGCATCGATGCCCTCACCGGTTTTGGCCGAAACATTGACGAACTGAACATCACCGCCCCACTCTTCCGGCAAGACATCACGCTGAGCCAGCTCATTCTTAACCCGCTCAGGATCCGCATCTTCTTTATCGATTTTGTTGACCGCAATAACCAGCGGAACACCCGCCGCTTTCGCATGGTTAACAGCTTCTTCAGTCTGAGGCATCACGCCATCATCTGCGGCAACCACCAGAATTACGATATCGGTTAACTGTGCACCACGGGCACGCATCGCGGTAAAGGCAGCATGTCCCGGTGTATCCAGGAAGCTGACCATACCATGGCCCGTTTCAACGTGATAAGCACCGATATGCTGGGTAATACCACCAGACTCACCAGCAGCAACACGGGTTTCACGGATATAGTCAAGCAGTGATGTTTTACCATGGTCAACGTGACCCATTACCGTCACTACCGGCGCACGCTCAACCTGCTCACCGGCGATATCTTCTGCGGCACCGGAACTTTCGATCAGCTGGTCTTCAACAGTATTTTCCTGCATCGCAACAGCGGTATGACCCATCTCTTCAACAACCAGGCTTGCAGTATCCTGATCAATGACGGAGTTAATGGTCGCCATGGCACCCATTTTGAACATAACCTTGATCACATCAGCGGCCTTAACCGACATCTTTTTCGCCAGTTCGGCTACAGTGATCGATTCCGGAATAGCCACTTCATGAATGACCGGAGCGGTTGGCCGTTCAAACGCCTGAACGTTGGAGCTGGTCATGCCTCTCTGAACCGGCTTACCGCCACCACGACGACCACCGTCACGTCCGCCCGGCTTGCGGGACAGACGCTTATCACCGCCCTTACGGCCCGCAGCAGGCTTATCCTGACTACGGAAATTCTTTTCCCGGGTCGGCTTCCGATCCTGCTTTGGCGCAGCCGCAGCGGGTGCAGCATCGGCAACAGCTGCCTTTGGTGCTGCCGCTTTTGCCGGCGCTGGCTTGGTCATAGAAGGTTTCGATACGGCAGGTTTAGCTTCACCCTGCTTATCAGACGCTTCTCGCTCCGCCTTGGCTTTTGCTTCAGCTGCCGCTTTAAGACGCATCTCTTCGCGCTGCTTTTCCTGAGCTGCCTGCAGCTCTGAATCACGACGTGCCTGAACTTCCAGTTCAGCCTGAAGATTAGTCCCTTTAACCTCTGCAGCCGGTGTCTCTTCGACATCGGAACGTTTGACATAAGTGCGCTTTTTGCGCACTTCAACATTAATCGTTTTCTTGCCTGCCGCGCCTGATACTTTGATCTGGCTGGTTGTTTTACGCTTCAGCGTAATTTTCTTAGGCTCACTATCGGATTTTTCACCGTGGCTTCGCTTAAGGTGGTTCAGCAGTTTCTGACGCTCATCTTCGGTAACGGAAGCGGCTTCATTTTTGCCTGCAATACCTGCTTCTTTCATCTGCGTAAGCAGACGATCAACGGGAACGCCAACTACTTCGGCAAGTTGTTTTACTGTGACTTCTGCCATCTGGGTTTATCTCCTCCGTTGACTTATTCTTCGTCCGCAAACCATGGGGCGCGCGCTGTCATTATCAGCGCTGCAGCCTTTTCTTTATCCAGCTCTTCAATCTCAAGCAGGTCTTCAACCGCCTGCTCAGCCAGATCTTCCATGGTCACGATACCTTTGCTGGCCAAAACAAAAGCCAGGTGACGCTCCATACCTTCCATCTCCAGCAGGTCCTGAGCAGGTTCTGCATTTTCCAGAGCCTCCTCATTCGCTAGTGCCAGATTCAGCAGAGCATCTTTCGCGCGGTTGCGCAGTTCATCAACAATCTCTTCATCGAAACCATCGATTTCGAGCATTTCATCGGCAGGAACATAAGCGACCTCTTCAAGTGAGGTAAAGCCTTCATCCACCAGAATGCCCGCAATATCGTCATCGACATCCAGGTGCTTAACAAACAGCTCCAGGATTGAACCGGTTTCAGACTGCTGCTTTTCTGCAGCCTCTTCTTCGGTCATGACATTCAATTTCCAGCCGGTCAGATCTGACGCCAGACGAACATTCTGTCCGCTGCGACCAATCGCCATCGGCAGATTCTCTTCTGCAACAGCAACATCCATCGAACGGGAATCTTCATCCACAACAATGGAGGCAACCTCTGCCGGAGACATCGCATTGATGACTAGCTGCGCCGGGTTATCATCCCAGAGAATGATATCAACACGTTCACCGCTCAGTTCGTTTGAAACGGCCTGAACACGGGCTCCACGCATACCCACACACGCACCAACAGGATCGATACGGCCATCATTGGTTTTCACGGCAATCTTGGCACGAGAACCCGGATCACGGGAAGCCGCACGAATTTCGATCACCTCTTCAGAGATCTCAGGCACTTCAATGCGGAACAGCTCGATCAGCATCTCAGGACAGCTGCGGCTCATCGCCAGCTGGGGACCACGGCCTTCAGTACGAATCTCATTCAGTACCGCACGTACCCGGTCACCCATGCGGTAGGTTTCCCGCGGCAACAACTGATCACGGGGCAAAACCGCTTCCGCGTTATTGCCCAGATCAACAATAATGTTATCCCGTGTCACTTTCTTTACGGTACCGGAGATAAGCTCTCCCAGGCGGCTGCTGTACTGCGCAACAACCTTGGCGCGTTCTGCTTCACGCACTTTCTGCACAATAACCTGCTTAGCAGTCTGCGCAGCGATACGGCCGAACTTAACCGATTCAACCTCTTCTTCGTGAATATCACCCGGCTGCAGAGTGCTATCGATCTCTTCCGCTTCCTGCATGGTCAATTCAGTGCCTAATAATGGCACATCGTCATTACTGACCACGGCCCAGCGGCGGAATGTCTCATAATTTCCAGAGGTACGATCGATTACAACGCGGATATCTGCTTCTTCGTCATAGCGTTTCTTAGTCGCTGTTGCCAGCGCCAGCTCGATCGCTTCGAAGATTACCTCTTTAGAAACATCTTTCTCGTTAGATACTGCTTCTGCAACCAGTAGAATTTCTTTATTCATACAACTGCCCCAACCTCAAAATTCAATTCTTTACTCTCAGAACTGAGGAACTATGTTTGCTTTTTCAATATGGTCAATCGGTAACAGGTATTCTTCCTGATCGACAACCAGCACAATATCTTCATCTTCAATACCACTGAGGACGCCTTTAAACCTGCGACGACCATCAAATGGCATACGCAGCTTAAGCTGCACTACATGTCCGACAAACGCCTGGTACTGTTCCAGAGTAAACAGTGGGCGATCCATCCCCGGGGAGGAAACCTCTAATGTATATTCACCGCTAATCGGATCTTCTACATCCAGAATCCCGCTCACCTGCCGACTGACGCTGGCGCAGTCTTCTACACCGATGCCTGCTTCGGCATCGATATAGATCCGCAGCATGCTATGACGCCCCTGGGATATCATCTCAACACCCCATAACTGATAACCGAGAGCCACTACGGATGGCTCAATCAGTTCCTGTAACACACTCAACTTTGCTGACACGCAAAAACCTCTAAACGCACTTTCTTAGGCAAACAAAAAATGGGTCAAAGACCCATTCAACGTACGACCCCGATGGGCCGCAAGTACGAAAAAGCCCCTAAAAAGGGGCCAATCAACGTACTGCTTGATCGACAATTTCAGGTGTAGCCGAATCAGCTGCATACTGAAATTGGTAGTGGGAATCAGCATCAGTTATCAGTTTCCTAAAGGAAGACAACAACTCCAAACAATGCTAAATCGTATTAACCCTCAAGAGTCCGTTACACGAATCTCTCGTTTCTGACATATCATTTAAAAATGGTAGCGGGGGCCAGATTTGAACTGACGACCTTCGGGTTATGAGCCCGACGAGCTACCAGGCTGCTCCACCCCGCATCAGAAATCGGCGAGAATTATACTCTTACAGCCAGAGTAGTTCAAGGACAGCTTGTCTTGATTACCAAACAAGCAGCAATATCCCACCCTTCCCCGCTCCGCACGCAACATATACATAAAGCAGGCCCGGTATCGCAGCCCCGCATGACGGCCCTCAGGACTGCACTGACAGGTGAACCGGACAAAATCCTTCTCTAAAAGAATTTCCGGCGAAGCAGGCATAAAAAAAGCGCCCACCGGGCGCTTCTTTTAAATATGGTGCCGAAGGCGGGACTTGAACCCGCACGACCATTAGGTCACCACCCCCTCAAGATGGCGTGTCTACCAATTCCACCACTTCGGCATTAAAACGAGACTTACTCAGCAGGCGGTACGTCCGCATCCCCTGCAGGTAATTTATTTTCTTCCAGAACCGGAACCTGCTCAGCTTCATCAGCTGCGCTTTGGATAAGTTCTGCAGCAGGCACACCGGCATCACTTACCGATACAGCCCTGTCTTTTGCATAGACCGCCAGCACAAAACTGGTAATAAACAGTCCGGTTGCAATAATTGCGGTCATACGACTTAAAAATGAGCCGCTGCCCTGGCTGCCAAATACAGTCTGAGATGCACCTGCACCAAAAGATGCACCTGCTTCAGCACCTTTACCCTGCTGCAACAGCACCAGAGCAATAATGGCAATAGCCAGCAGAACATGTACAGCAAGAACCAGAGTTTCCATCTATTTTTCCACTTACTTACGACTCTCTGCAGCCGCAGCGCAGATCGTCAGGAATTCATCGGCTTTCAGAGATGCGCCACCAATAAGGCCGCCATCAATATCCTGTTGAGCAAGGAGCTCAGCCGCGTTACCGGCATTCATACTACCGCCATAAAGAATCGACAGTTTATCAGCTACCTGCATATCACTGCCAGCCAACTGAGCACGGATCGCAGCATGTACTTCCTGCGCTTGTTCAGGCGTTGCTGTCAGACCGGTACCAATAGCCCAGACCGGCTCATATGCAATGACAACAGATGCAAAACACTCAATACCAATCCGTTGCACAACAGCATCAATCTGCGCTGCCACCAGGGCCAGAGTCTCACCCGCTTCACGCTGTTCCAGAGTTTCACCGACACAAAGTATCGGGATCAATCCGGCAGCCAGCGTTGCCGCAACCTTATCGGCTATATCGGCATCGGTTTCTCCGAACAGGCTACGTCGTTCAGAGTGACCCAGAATAACATATTCACAACCCAGATCCCGAAGCATCTCCAGTGACCATTCACCGGTAAACGCTCCCTTTGGCTGAGCAGACACATTCTGAGCACCCACTGCAACTGACGCATCGCCGATCAGCTCTTTTACCTGGTGCAGGTAAACAGCAGGGGGACAAACCAGTATCACCAGACCATCAACCACAGGAACACCCGCTTTGATGCCATCCAGCAGAGTCCTGATCGACTCACTGGTTCCGTTCATTTTCCAATTTCCGGCGACTATCGTCTTACGCATGAGTTCCCCTCTGTGCAAAGCGGCGCAAATAATACCCAGTTTCCCGATAAGTTACAAGCAGCTACACCCGGGTAAGCAATAAAATTTCAAGCTTTCTACAAAATAATCAAAGCGCCTGACGAACAGCTTCAGCCAACTCTTCACAGAGCCCCTCAACCCAGACTTCATCATCGCCCTCGACCATTACCCGAACCACGGGTTCAGTGCCTGAAGGGCGAAGCAGCACCCGCCCCCGTTCACCAAGGCGTGACTCGATATCCTCTACTGCGGACTGCACCGCAGGAAGCGCAACAACATCCCGCTTTTCACTCAAACGAACATTAATCATCGTTTGTGGCATCTTGCGCATTTCCGACTTGAGTTCATTGAGCGATTTTTTATCGTCGGCCATCGCCTTGAGAACCTGCAACGCGGCAACAATACCATCACCCGTCGATGTCAGTTGACGACACACCAGATGGCCTGAAGACTCGCCCCCCAGAAGCCAGTCATTAGCCACCAACTGCTCAAGCACGTAGCGATCACCTACCTTAGCGCGGATAAACGGGATACCCGCCTGCTTCAGCCCCTGTTCAAGGCCAAAATTACTCATCAGTGTACCAACTACACCACCTTTCAGCTGCGCCTTCCGATGCATAGCCATGGCGATAATAAAGAGCAACTCGTCACCATCCACCTCCGCGCCCGTATGATCAACCATAATCAGGCGGTCACCGTCACCGTCCAGCGCCACACCCAGATCGGCCTGTTGCTCAATAACGGTTCGTTGCAGCATTGCTGTAGAGGTTGCACCACACTCTTCATTAATATTGATTCCGTCCGGCGAGGCGCCAACCTCGACAACCGTTGCGCCCAGCTCCCGGAGTACCTTGGGTGCAATGTGATAAGTTGCACCATTGGCACAATCAACCACGATCTTCATACCCTTGAGACTCAGATCACCGGAAACAGTACCTTTGCAGAACTCTATATAACGACCTGCGGCATCATCAATCCGTCGCGCCTTGCCCAGCTCTGCCGCTTCAACGGTAGTCATCGCCATATCCATCTGCGCTTCGATAGCATGCTCGATCTCATCCGGCAATTTAGTGCCCTGCTCGGAGAAAAATTTGATGCCATTATCGTAATAAGGATTGTGCGATGCACTGATTACGATACCGGCATTACATCGAAAAGTCCGCGTCAGATAAGCAATTGCCGGAGTTGGCATCGGCCCTAATAACAGAACATCGACGCCCGCGGCAGCAAGCCCTGACTCCAGGGCAGACTCAAACATGTAACCTGAAATCCGGGTATCCTTACCAATAATGATTTTACTGCGTCCTTCCCGGGCAAAAACTTTTCCAGCAGCCCAACCCAGTTTCAGCATAAAGTCAGGAGTAATTGGCGCCGTACCTACCTTGCCGCGAATCCCATCAGTACCAAAATATCGCTTAGTCATTATCAATCCTGCCCTCATTCAATATGGCTTCGGCCATGCGCACCACATCAACCGTTTCCCTTACATCATGCACTCTGAATATCTGCCCGCCCTGCTGCACACCGATAGCAACGGTTGCCAGACTTCCCGCCAGCCGCTGATCTACCGGCCGGTGAAGCACATGATCAATCATACTTTTACGCGAAGTCCCCACCAGCAGAGGCATACCAAAACGGTGTAACTGTCGCAGATTATTCAGTAAGCGCAGATTGTGTTCTACGGTTTTACCAAAGCCAAATCCGGGATCAAGAATTATCCGGTCACTGGCAATACCTGCTTCGTTGCAGGCGACAATCCGCTGCTGCAGAAAGTAGCTCACATCATCCAGTACATCATCATAATGCGGCGCATTCTGCATAGTGGCGGGACTTCCCTGCATATGCATAACACACACAGGGAGGTTAGTGGCTGCAGCCGCCGCCAGAGCGCCCTCGCGCCCCAGGGCACGCACATCGTTAATCAGCCCCGCACCGAGCCCGGCGACTCCTGCAATCACTTCTGGCGCACTGGTGTCCACCGAGATAACCACATCGAGCTCAGCACTGAGTCGTTCAACAACCGGCAACACCCGATCCAGTTCCTCCTGCACCGAGACGACGGCGGCTCCCGGCCGGGTTGACTCTCCGCCAACATCGATGATCGTTGCGCCATCCTGAACCATCTGCCGGGCCCGTTCGAGCGCCTGATCAACACTAAGTTTCCGGGCGTCATAGAGCGTCCCACCATCGGAAAAAGAGTCTGGCGTGACGTTGACAATACCCATCACCTGAGGGCGGCTCAGATCCAGTGTTCGGGCACCGAAACGGTAAGCGGAAAAGTCATTCACAGTGTTTTCCATTGGCTACGTTGTATTAAAAAAGGCCGGTCTGGGACCGGCCTTATTATCTCAGATTAATCGCTTAGTGCAGATTAGGATCCGATGCATCTGAATCAGATGATGGCTCATCTTCATTGCCATCTTTAGAAGCATCATTCGGTTCATCGTCATCCAGATCAAACTCTTCTTTCTTTTTTGCTGCAGCTGCTTCGTCAGCTGCCGCTTTTGAGTCAGACTCCTCCCATCCCTCAGGCGGAGTAACCGGCTTGCGATCCATCAGCTCATCAAGCTGCTTACTATCAATGGTTTCATACTTCATCAGCGCAGCGGTCATCGTTTCCAGGATATCGCGATTATCTTCCAGCATCTTATAGGCTTTGGCATAACACTCATCGATAATCTTACGGGTTTCAGCATCAATTTTACGCTGCACCTCTTCTGACATCGGTTTGCCTTGCTGCCCATAGCCACGGTTAAACGGATCCTGCTCTTCATCATCATACAGAATCGGACCCAGCTCGTCGGTCAGACCCCAGCGGGAGACCATATTCCGAGCCAGACTGGTAGCCCGTTGAATATCGTTGGATGCACCCGTGGTCACGCCGTCCTTACCGAGCGTCATTTCCTCTGCAATACGGCCTCCATAGAGACTGCAAATATTGGATATCAGCAGTTTACGGCTATGACTGTATCGATCCTCCTCAGGCAGGAACATAGTTACACCCAGCGCACGCCCGCGGGGGATGATTGACACTTTATATACCGGATCATGCTCAGGCATCAGTCGACCCACAATAGCATGTCCCGATTCGTGGTACGCCGTATTCAGACGTTCTTCATAGGACATAACCATCGATTTACGCTCAGCGCCCATCATGATCTTATCTTTCGCCCGCTCAAACTGCTCCATCCCGACTGTACGTTTACTGGCACGCGCAGCAAACAACGCCGCCTCATTGACCAGGTTAGCAAGATCAGCACCGGAGAAGCCCGGGGTTCCGCGCGCAATCAGGTCAGGTTTGACGTCATCACCCAGCGGCACTTTACGCATATGTACTTTCAGAATCTGTTCGCGACCGCGAATATCAGGCAGGCCGACATGTACCTGTCGGTCAAAACGGCCAGGACGCAACAATGCCGGGTCGAGCACGTCCGGGCGGTTAGTTGCAGCAATAACAATAACCCCCTCGGTACCCTCAAAACCATCCATCTCAACCAGCAACTGGTTCAGTGTCTGCTCCCGTTCATCATTACCACCGCCCATACCTACACCACGGTGGCGACCCACGGCATCGATCTCATCGATAAAGATGATGCAGGGCGCATTTTTCTTCGCCTGCTCAAACATATCCCGGACCCGGGATGCACCAACGCCGACAAACATCTCAACGAAGTCAGAACCGGATATGGTGAAGAAGGGCACTTTCGCTTCACCGGCAATCGCTTTGGCCAGCAGGGTTTTACCGGTACCAGGATTACCTGACATCAATACGCCGCGGGGAATATGGCCGCCCAGACGCTGAAACTTCCCAGGATCACGCAGGTAATCAACCAGCTCTTTAACCTCTTCTTTAGCCTCTTCGACACCCGCCACATCATCAAAAGTCGTCTTAATCTGATCCTGCCCCATCATTCGGGCCTTCGACTTACCAAATGACATCGGGCCGCCTTTACCGCCGCCGCCGCCCTGCATCTGCCGCATAAAGAACATAAATATGGCAAGTATAATCAGAATCGGGAAGCTGGCGACCAGCAACTGAGTCCAGACACTCTGTTTTTCTGGCTGTTTACCTTCAATAACCACCTTATGGTTATACAGATCATCAACCAGCTTAGGATCCTGCAGCGCCGGACGTACAGTCGAAAAACGCTCGCCGTTAATCCGTTCACCCTCGATGGTAAAACCATCAATAACAACCCGGCGAATCTGATCATCTTTCACCGCACTGATAAACTCAGAGTAGTTAAGTTTTTGCGCGGTACTTTCGCTATTAAAGTTGTTGAAAACGGTTAACAGCACTGCCGCGATAACCAGCCACAGTACCAAATTCTTTGCCATATCGTTCAAAGGAAAACCCTCTGTCTTCTCAAAATTAGTGTCCGTCCGAAAACAAACAAAACTACAGTAGTTACACTGTATTGACTATATCAGGGACGGAAGTTTCGTCCAATCAGATAGACTTCACGCGAACGGGCCCTGGAAGAGTCCGGCTTTCGGCTATAAACCTTAGTAAAGCTGCTGCGCATATCGTTCATATAATCATCAAAGCCTTCACCCTGAAATACCTTGGCCACAAAATCACCACCGGGTTTAAGCACCTGCCGGGCCATATCCAGCGCTAACTCCACCAGATACATCGCCGCAGGCTGATCAACAGCATTCATACCACTCATATTGGGGGCCATATCTGAAATTACAAGGTCTGCCAGCTCATCTCCCAATGTTTGCAGAATTTCATTCAGCACTGACTCTTCGGTAAAATCCCCCTGAATAAACTGCACACCCGGTAAAGGGTCCATTGGCAGGATATCAGATGATACCACCCGACCATGATCACCCACCAATTCTGCGGCTACCTGAGACCAACCACCAGGGGCGGCACCCAGGTCAACCAGAACCATTCCGGGGCGAATCAGCTTATCCTTTTCATTCAGCTCCAGCAATTTAAAGCTTGCACGAGAGCGGTACCCCTGCTCTCTGGATTTTTTGACATACTGGTCGTCGAAGTGTTCCTGCAGCCAACGACCGCTGCTTTTTGATCTTGCCACCAACATCACCGCTCTGAATTTGAGTCAATGTCTACTTTCTACACATTAACTCAGGTAAAATCCCTAAATTATGATTCTGAGCGGATCTTCCGCTCCACAATTCAAAGGTCAAGTATTTTAGTATGAGCTTAACCCCTACGCAAAAGAAGCAGTTCCGAACTATCGGCCACAGCCTCAACCCTATCATCACTGTCGCCGGTAACGGCCTGAGTGAGAATATCCTTCTGGAAGCTGATCGCGCCCTCGAAGACCATGAACTGATCAAAGTAAAATTTGCTGTGGGCGACCGCGAAGCAAAAAAACAACTCATCAGTGAGATGGCCCAGATCGTCGAAGCAACCATCGTTCAGGAAATCGGCAATGTTGCTCTGTTCTATCGCGCTGCCAAACATCCGGACCCGAAGCTGTCTAATCTGCTACGTTAATGTGAACGGAACAGATCAACAACAAAAAAACCGCCGATAGGCGGTTTTTTTTATTCGGCGAGATCAGATATGGCGAACCTGATCAATTTCATACTCAACTCCGCCACCAGGGGTCTGCACGACAGCAACATCCCCCTCCTCTTTACCAATCAGAGCCCGGGCAATAGGTGAGCTGATAGAGATCTTGCCACCTTTTATATTGGCTTCATCATCACCGACGATCTGATAACACACGGTATCTTCAGTATCCATGTTGATCAGATCAACCGTTGTACCAAAAATCACCTTACCGGTATGCGGAATCTGCGTCACATCGATCACCTGAGCAGAGCCCAGCTTACCTTCAAGTTCCTGAATACGTCCCTCGATAAACCCCTGCTGCTCACGGGCAGCATGGTATTCAGCATTTTCCTTCAGGTCGCCATGTTCACGCGCTTCAGCAATTGATGCTATCACGGTTGGACGCTGCACTGTTTTCAAATCATCCAGTTCTTCACGCAGCGCTTTCTCACCGCCAACCGTCATTGGAAATTTTTTCATAATACCAGCTCCTTAATGCAGGTCCTGCAAACGACGCACTGTTTTTTCTTCGCCGTACTGCATCGCCATGATCATCGCTTCAGCACCCGCCAAAGTTGTACTGTAAGGGACTTTATGCTGCAAAGCTGAACGACGAATCTCAGCAGAGTCCGCTATCGCCTTACGACCTTCAGTGGTGTTGATAACATAGACAATCTCATCGTTCTTCAGCATATCGACTATGTTCGGACGCCCTTCCATCACTTTGTTAACCACTTCCACATCAAGACCGTCCTGCTTCAACAGCGCGGCCGTTCCCCGGGTAGCAACAAGGGTAAAGCCCAGCCCAACCAAATCACGGGCAACCGGCAAAACGTTTTGCTTATCGACTTCACGAACCGAAACAAAGGCCTTCCCGGTTGCCGGCATCTTTTCACCCGCCCCCAGTTGTGCTTTCATGAACGCTTCACCAAAGGTTTCACCGACACCCATGACTTCCCCGGTGGATTTCATCTCCGGAGACAGGATCGGGTCAACGCCCTGGAACTTATTGAATGGGAATACCGCTTCTTTTACGTTGAATAGCGTAGGAATAATCTCTTCAGTAAAGCCGATCTCTTTCAGCGTTTTACCGGTCATCACCTGAGCACCGATCTTCGCCAGAGAAACGCCGATACACTTAGACACGAATGGAACTGTACGGGAGCCGCGCGGATTCACTTCGATCACGTAAACCTCGCCGTCCTGATAGGCCAGCTGAGTATTCATCAGACCCACCACACCCAGTTCCAGGGCCATCTTGCGAACCATATCACGCATCTCGTTCTGCAGCGCTTCCGACAGGCTGTAAGGCGGTAGCGAACACGCGGAGTCACCGGAGTGAACACCCGCCTGTTCGATATGCTGCATGATCGCGCCGATAACGACCGTTTCACCGTCACATACAGCATCGATATCCACCTCAACAGCAGCGTTGAGGAAGTGATCCAGCAATACCGGAGCATCATGAGAAACTTTAACCGCAGAGGTCATATACTGACGCAGTTCGGACTCTTTATAGACGATCTCCATTGCCCGGCCACCCAATACGTAAGATGGACGAACAACCAGCGGATACCCCAGCTTCTCAGCTTCGATAACTGCTTCCTCCAGAGAGCGAACAGTCGCGTTTTCCGGCTGTTTCAGTCCCAGACGCTTGAGCATCTGCTGGAACTGTTCACGGTCTTCAGCACGGTCAATCGCTTCCGGTGATGTGCCGATAATAGGTACACCTGCATGCTCCAGTGCCAGCGCCAGTTTCAGCGGAGTCTGGCCACCGTACTGTACGATCACACCCTTAGGCTTCTCAACGTGCACAATTTCCAGCACATCTTCCAGCGTAATCGGCTCGAAATAGAGACGATCAGAGGTATCATAATCCGTAGAAACGGTTTCCGGGTTACAGTTAACCATAATGGTTTCATAACCATCTTCACGAGCAGCCAGTGCTGCATGAACACAGCAATAATCAAACTCGATCCCCTGGCCAATACGGTTAGGGCCTCCGCCGATAACCATGATCTTGTCACGGTCAGTCGGATTCGCCTCACACTCTTCCTCATAGGTCGAGTACATATAAGCCGTATCAGTAGAAAATTCAGCCGCGCAGGTATCAACACGCTTAAATACCGGACGGATATCCAGCTTATAACGCTGTTTACGTACCTGCTTCTCAGACACACCCAGCAACGTTGCCAAACGTGCATCAGAAAAACCTTTGCGCTTCAGGCGATACAGCTCTGTCTTATCGAGCTCAGACAGAGTCATCGTAGAAACCCGCAGTTCATCTTTGATGATATCTTCGACCTGAACCAGGAACCATGGATCAATACCGGACAGCTCATATAGCTCTTCAACAGACATACCCAGGCGGAATCCATCACCCAGATACCAGATTCTTTCGGCACCCGGCTGCTTCATCTCGCGCACGATTTCTGTGCGAGCATCTTCACTCTGCAGATCAACAATCGGATCAAAGCCGGTCGCACCCACTTCCAGCCCCCGAAGCGCTTTCTGCAGGGACTCTTGCTGAGTGCGGCCGATCGCCATCACCTCACCCACTGATTTCATCTGGGTCGTCAGGCGGTCATTTGCCTGCGGAAACTTCTCAAAGGTAAAGCGCGGAATCTTGGTCACAACATAATCAATTGCCGGCTCAAACGATGCGGGTGTAGCACCACCGGTAATATCGTTCTGCAACTCATCGAGGGTATAACCAATCGCCAGTTTTGCCGCCACTTTGGCGATAGGGAAACCGGTTGCTTTCGATGCCAGCGCAGATGAACGGGATACCCGGGGATTCATCTCGATAATGACAAAGCGCCCGGTATTCGGACACTGACCAAACTGAACGTTAGAACCGCCAGTTTCAACACCGATCTCCCGCAGAACAGCCAGTGACGCATCCCGCATCCACTGGTACTCTTTATCTGTCAGCGTCTGTGCCGGTGCAACGGTAATTGAGTCGCCGGTGTGCACACCCATCGCATCAAAGTTTTCGATTGAGCAGACGATGATGCAGTTATCGTGTTTGTCACGCACCACCTCCATCTCATACTCTTTCCAGCCAATCAGGGATTCGTCGATCAACAACTCGTTGGTTGGAGACAGATCCAGACCGCGCTCACAGATCTCGATAAACTCTTCTTTGTTATACGCTATACCACCACCGGTTCCACCCATCGTAAATGATGGCCGGATAATGCAGGGAAAGCCCAACTGTGACTGCACCTGAAGCGCTTCCTCCATGCTGTGAGCAATCGCAGCACGCGGACATTCCAGACCGATAGATTTCATCGCCTTATCAAAGCGGTCACGGTCTTCGGCTTTATCGATAGTATCAGCATTAGCACCGATCATCTCGACGCCAAACTTTTCCAGAACGCCTTCACGCTCGAGATCGAGAGCGCAGTTCAGGGCAGTCTGACCACCCATGGTTGGCAGCAGTGCATCAGGACGCTCCTGCTCAATAATCTTAGCGACTGTTTTCCACTGAATCGGCTCGATGTAGGTAGCATCAGCCATCGACGGGTCTGTCATAATGGTCGCGGGATTAGAGTTGACCAGAATAACCCGGTAGCCCTCTTCACGCAGAGCTTTACAGGCCTGGGCACCGGAGTAATCAAACTCACAGGCCTGACCGATAACGATAGGACCCGCACCGAGGATCAGAATACTTTGTATGTCCGTACGTTTTGGCATGTGTAAATAACCGATCGAAAATTTTAATTCTTTAAAAGCTGCCCGGAGATATCTCACAGGCAGTACGTATTGACCTTAATTCAGGCTTATCAGGCCTTTCGCGCTTCAATATCGCGAATAAAGCGATCAAACAGCGGCGCAACATCGCGCGGACCCGGACTCGCTTCAGGGTGTCCCTGAAAACTAAAGGCTGCACGGTCGGTACGCTCAATTCCTTGCAGGGAACTATCAAACAAAGACTTGTGAGTCGCTCGCAGCGTCGCCGGCAATGAATCTGCATCCACTGCAAAACCATGATTCTGACTGGTAATCATCACCTGCTTATTTTCGAGATCCTGCACCGGGTGGTTTGCACCATGATGACCGAACTTCATTTTGATAGTCTTGGCGCCCGAAGCCAGAGCCAGCAACTGATGGCCAAGGCAGATACCAAACACTGGCAGATCAGTTTTACAGATCTCCTGAATCGCCTCAATCGCATAATCACATGGTTCCGGGTCACCGGGACCATTGGAGAGGAAGACACCGTCAGGGTTCAATGCCAGCACGTCCGCAGCGGAAGTTTTTGCCGGAACAACCGTCAGACGGCAACCACGCTCAACCAGCATCCGCAGAATATTGCGTTTTACGCCATAATCATACGCAACGACATGATGCGGCAACTCAGCGTCAGAGATATCCTGATGCCCTTTAACAGGATCCCAGGTTGTGGATACCCATTGATACTGTTGGTCGGTGGTAACCTCTTTCGCCAGATCCATCCCTTTGAGGCCAGGAAACGCTTTCGCATCTGCCAGAGCAGCCTCTTCATCAATATCACCCGCCATAATACAGCCACTCAGCGCCCCTTTCTCACGCAGAATCCGGGTAAGTCGACGAGTATCGATATCAGCGATACCGACAATATTTTTCGCTTTCAGATATTCATCCAGGCTCTGCTCGCTACGCCAGTTGCTGGCCGTCAGCGGCAGATCGCGGATCACAAGACCTGCAACCCATGTTTGAGAGGACTCTTCATCCTCTGTATTTGTTCCCACGTTACCGATGTGTGGATAGGTCAGGGTCACAATCTGACGGCAATACGATGGATCCGTCAGAATCTCCTGATAACCAGTCATAGAAGTATTAAACACAACTTCTCCGCTGGACTGGCCATCCGCGCCAATCGCTACTCCCCGGAAGATACTGCCGTCCTCAAGGGCCAGAATGGCTGGTCTTGTCAAAATTAACCTCCCCGCTTAGTGCGAAAATCTAAACAGAATTAATAAACTGTAAGTTGCAAAAAAGCGAGGTAGAACAAAATGCCCACCTCGCTTTTCTGTAGAGAATTCTTCTAGTGCATTTCCAGCATGCAAATCGGCGACATTTTAGTTCATCTGGCCGGCCTTGTCTATGTAACCACACCCACCATTCTGAGTATCTGCAAAAAACCGTGAAACAATCCTGTAACAAGAAAGAAATATAAATAGCTGTTTTAAATATCCAGGCAGGAAGCAATGAAAATATCTCAAATCAATCTGGTAGCAGGCTCCCTTCTGTTACTTGTTATCACCCTAATGGCCGCGTCAATGATTTGGTCACTGGAGCGCCTGGACGAAAGCTTTGCTCAAACCCGGAACTATCAGTTACTTCAGGAGGAGGTCGACACGCAGGTAAACCGCCCCATCCTTATCTATCTCAGCTCAGGCAATGCATCACTGCTGACGGACATTGATAACGCTCTTAACCGCTTAATTGAAACAGACACCCGGGTTAAAAGCCTCACAGCTGACGGTACACCGGAGATTCAGAAGACCTTAACCCAGTTACAGACAACCGCTTTGTTGAAACTTCGGGCCGCGGGCAAACTCAGACAGCCACAGGAGCTGCTGATTAATAATGAACGAGAAATTCTGGCAACACTAAGCCAGCTGTCCGATTACAGTGACGAGGGATCCACCTATCAGCCAGAGTTAAAGCAACGCTACGCCGCAATCATGACCAGACTTAGTCTGGCAATTTCCGAACTGGCGCATAGCCGTCAGCGCTTTTTCTCATCCAGCCAGCCGAACCGCTCAGATATTGATATGCGCCTGGGCATTTTAAAAAAGATGGGCAATCAGCTTCATGAACTGCCTCGTTTTGGTATCTATACAGAAGCTGAAAGCAACGATGCTCTGGGAGCACTGCTGGGAAACAGCTCGACGGAAATTCAGACAAGCCGCGATGAGCTTGGCGACCTGTATATTCAGGAGCTTAAGAGCCTAATCAGCCGATATAACAAAGAGCTTCTAAATATCGAGAAGATTTATACACAACGGGCTGAGACAATAAAAAACACAACCTATCTGGTTAACCAACTCAACGAACAACTGCAGAAAAATCAGAGCCGCTTACAAAAACAGTACGATGCTACCGGTCAGCTGGTAAACGCTCTGCTTATTGTCAGCATAATATTAATCGCTGTTATCGGGTTGTTTATGGGTATCCTCAACACCCGTCTCACCCGGATTATAAGCAATACCTGTCAGCAGCTTGATGCTCTGGCCAATGGCCACCTTAATGATGAAAGCAGCACAACAAGCAAGATTATTGAGATTAAAATTCTAAGCAACTCCATCACCAGCCTGCGAAACTACTTTACGACACTGATAGACAAAATCCATACTGAAAGTGATGCCCTGAACCTGCTCGGCAAAGATCTGAACAATAGCTCAGACACCCTGACCCTGATAGTCAACCAGCAACAGCACTCCACCGAGCAGGCATCGGTTCAGATCCAACAGCTCAGTTGCTCATATCAGGAAGTTGCTGAAAACGCGGTACGAACATCAACTGCAACACGTCAAGCGACAGAGATCGCCGTCAATGGCGTTCAGGAGATGGAAAATACCAGCCTGAGCATACGCCAGCTGGAACAGGAAACCGAAGCCACCAATAGCACACTTCAACAGCTTAAAGATGACGGAAAGGAGATTGGCTCGGCACTGCACGTTATCCAGAATTTTGCAGAACAAACGAACCTGCTGGCCCTGAACGCGGCAATCGAAGCGGCCCGTGCCGGAGAAAGCGGACGCGGCTTTGCCGTAGTTGCCGATGAGGTCCGTTCACTTGCGGTCAACACAGCGAAAGCAGCCGACAATATTGGCCTGATAATAAAGAAACTCAATGGCGCGATTGATCAAATGTCGAAAAAGGTAGAACTGCAGGCCGAACATGTTCATAACACAGCAGATCTAGCTGAAAATGCCCGGAAAAGTGTTGAGCAAATCCGTCTATCCATAGATGAAATAGACAATATGAGCAGCATGATCGCATCTGCAACAGAGCAGCAGTCCGCGGTCACCAACCAGATATCTGAAGTCATCAACATGACTCTGGAACATTCTCAGGAATCCGCAGCAGAAGCACAGAACAACCGACAAAATGCCCGCCAGGTCGACCTTATCGGAAGCAGTCTGATGCAACTGCTAGAACAGTTTAAGAAGAGCAGTAACTAATCACCAGTGTATCGCGGGCCAGATCAGGCCCGCGGTCAGTGGCGTCATTTAACTTCACTCCAAACCCTTCGTTTAGCTGATCGCAGCACTTACAACTTGTTGATCCACAATCAAGACCAAAGACCCTCTCTTTAAGGGACGCCCCTACAGCGATAAAACTTAACCCCTTCACATTCATTGCCACTGGTACCCAGAGGGAATACCAAACCATAAACAGGTTCACCACCGAGGACACGAAGAGCACAGAGGTGCCGCAAATGAGTAGGAGTTCCTGCAGCGAAGACCTGCACAATGCACCCTGTTAGCCCCCATAGGGCGTGTAGCGGCTCTTAAAGAACAGATCAATCACGCGGGACACTGAGAGCACAAAGGTGCCTTAAATGGGTAGGAGCTGCATCCTGCAGCGAAGACGCTTTTCTAGCAACTAGCAGGCGCGCAGCGCCGTTCCAGCAAGCGACGCAGTCGCGTCTGGCCACGTCTTTGTTAAACGCGCCTTAAACGAA